>JBQCJL010000399.1:0-15233 GCA_051952795.1 Marmoricola sp. | reverse complement strand
CGGGCTTGACCACCGCGCGGATGAGCGCTTCGATGCCGCTGCGGTCGAGCGCACCGACCTCGATCATGAAGTCGAGGCGGCCGGGCCGCATCAGGCCCTTGTGGATGCGGTCGACGTGGTTCGTGGTCATCACCAGGATGATCTCGGTGCCCTTGGAGGTCACGCCGTCGAACGCTTCGAGCAGCTGCGCGATCTTCTGCGGGTTGTTCTCATCGGCCTGCACGTCGATGTCCTCGACGAACACGACGCACCGCTGGTAGAGCTTGGCGGTCTGGAGCACGGTCTTGACCGAGTCCGAGCCGGTCTTGCCCATCAGGAACGTCCAGCCGTTCTGCTCGGCGATCTGGGCGGTCTTCAGGCCGATCGAGGACTTGCCGGTGCCGTAGGGGCCGTGGAGCAGGATGGCGCGGCGCAGCGGGATGCCGTCGGCGACGAACGCGTCGGCGTTGCGGATCGCGCCGAACACGGCGTTCTCCAGCATCTCGTTGACGTGGTCGGAGAAGCAGATCTTCGTCGGGTCGAACTTCGAGGTGTCGAGGAAGTCGAGGCGCCCCGCGCCGACGACTGCCTTGCCCCGGTAGATCGAGTGCTCACGCAGGTGCTGCTCCAGCGCGTCCAGCAGCGCGTCGACCTCCTTGCGGTGCTTCTTCGGGGTCTCGACGGAGACGAAGAACACCGGCCCCCAGTCCTCGTCCTCGATCGCGGCCAGCCGGATCTCGGCGCCCTTGATCACGGGGATTTCGACGATGTCCCACGGAGCCTGGATGGTCTTGTTGACTCCGACGGTGACGGTGCGCAGCTGCGGAGGCTTGGTCATGCCGAACGGCAGCTGCATCTCCTTGCCGAGGGTGATGCCGTAGCGCTCCTTGAGCACGTGGGCGGCTGCCGCCGCGCCGTCGTCGGGCCGGTAGAGGTACTTGCGGCTGATCGCGACGACGTTCTCCTCCTCCTCCTGCTTGGCCTTGAGGATCTGGCAGGCGCGCTCGTAGGTCATGCCTTTCGGCAGGACCATCCACGTTTCGTCGTGGAACTTGATGTCGTCGTCGGTGATGGGGGTGCCCATCATCGGCATGCCGCCGGGGCCGATCATCGCGACGAGCATCGAAGGAACCTGGCCGCCCTGCATGACGGAGGGCTCCGGGTTGAGGTCGGGGTACTTAGCCAACGCTCTGCTCTTCTTTCGAGTAGGGGTTCTAGTCGGGGGCCGCTTGTAGGGAGGTACAAGCGGCCCCCTTGCAGGTTGTCCGCCGCGCCCACCGAGACCGGTGGCTGACAGCTGCGCGGGGTGCCTTTCGCGTCCCGGCCAGGGGGGAGAGCCGGTAGCGCGGTCGCCTGCCGCGACCTTCGCGCCTGGCGGGCCTGTGACAGCCCGCCAGGCTGGTGCTAGCCGAGCAGGGCCAGCAGGGAGTTGCTGATGGTGTCGGGGTTGGTCACGGAGTCGAAGGTGAGCACGCGCACGTTCTGCGGGTGCTCGGCCTCGATCGCCCGGTACTGGGTGAGGGTCGCGTCGTGCGCCTCGCCGTGGCCGACGACCGCGACCAGGACGTAGGTGTGCCCGGTCTGCTGGGCGAGCACCTTGGCGAACTCGGCGCCGTCCTGGGCCTCGCCGTCGGTGATGATCAGGGCGAGCAGGTGGGGCCGGTCCTGCTTGGGCCGGTCGCCGAACTCCTCGACGTAGATGTCCATCAGCCGGTTCCAGCCGCCGCAGATCTCGGTGCCGCCGCCGAGGTTGTCCTTGATCTCCTTCCACTTCTGGGTGAAGTTGGCGGAGTTGAGGTCCTCGTAGTCGGTGGCGAAGGAGGCGAACCCGACGGTCATCAGACCGCCGACCTCGGCTTCGTCGGCACCGGCGGCGCGCTCGGCGTCGGCCTGCGAGTCCTTGCCCTCGACCTTGGCGACGACGGGCTTCAGGGCCTCGCCGACCAGGTCGATGCGCGAGACCTTCCCGCCGTCGGCGGCGGGCCAGGACATCGAGCCGGAGGTGTCGAGCAGCAGCATCGGCTCGACCTCCGCCCGCGTGAGCGGAACGAGGTTGTTGCGGAGGTCTTCGATGCTCGGCTCGTTGGTCATGTTTGTCCTTTCATAGGGGACATTTGTTTTGGCTTTTCCGGGGGTCTTTCCCGGCTACGTGAGTAGCGTAGCATGTGAATCCGATGGCACGTCAAGAGTTAATTTCCCTCGGCGTATGCCCCCGCCCGTAAAGGCCATAACAACTACGGTTATGCTTCGGGCAATACCCGTCATACGAAAGAACCCGCTGGCAGCGCAGGCCCCACCGATGAGAACGGTGGAGACAGCGCCTCCAATACCCGCGCCGGTGAATCAGGTCACTGAAGGTCCGCAGGCTTGGCATCCTCAGGCTCCCCAATGGGGGTGATCTTGATCAGCCGCGTGGCGGCGACGTTGATCAGGGTGAACGGCGATTCCTCGTCCGCGTCCTCCTCATCGGACAAGATGATGCAGCCGAGCTCCGCCGCCGTGTCCAGGATGTCGACATCATCGACCTCGTGCAGGGTGTCGTCGTCGAGGATGGTGCCGTCGAGCCATTCGACGATCAGGTGAACGCGCATGGTCATGCTCCTTGGTTGAGAAGGCTGATGGTGTAGTCGAGCTGTACCTGAGGATCGATGTCGTAGCCGTCCTGGCCCGGGAACTGCCCGCCGTGCGCCGGGTACTGAACCTGCCAGACCGCCGGGAATTCCGCCAGGCCGAGCGCGATCCTGATCCATGGGAAGCAGGCAGCGCGAGTCGGGTCGGCCTGCTTGAGACGTACTACGTAGCCGCCTTCGAGGACCCCTTCGACCATCAGTCCGTCGCGGGGTTCGAGCACGCCGTCGTTGATGCGCTTGGCCACCTGGTTGAGGATGTAGTGCATGTCCTCGAAGGGGGCGCCGTTCATCGCCAGCTCGCAGCCGTGCTTCTCGGCCAGGCCGATGGTGTAGGCGAACTGGGTATCGCCGGTCTCCGGGTCGGCGCCGACCGCGATGATCGTTACTCCGTACTCGTCGATCTTCTGGTGGATGTGCTCCAGGAAGGCGTTGCGCTGCGTGTCATCCATCGGGGTTCTCTTTCTCGTCACGGGCGCGGACGATGGTGCCTTCGCCGCGAGTCATCTGGTTGAGCGATTCCAGGAACTCGGGATCACGCAGCAGCTCCTCACCTTCGCGGCGCGCTGCCTCTTCGGCCGCGCGCGCTTCATAGCCGCGCAGAGACCGCCTCAGGAGCGCTCGGAGCGCGAGAGCGAAGGCGAGGGCAAGGGGCGGGCCTGCGAGCGCGGCAGCGCCGCTCTCCGAGCCTCCGAGTCGGGAGATGAGCGCGCCCAGGCCGAACGCGGTGGCGCTGGCCAGAGCCCACACGACGAAGAGGCTCGCCGAGGCGTTGAGTCCGGCGAGCACTCTCCGGGTGCGGCGGAACTTACTCACTACTTCGTGTTCTCCTTTCAGGTGAGCTGCGGCGCGGTGCGCCGTACGGGGGTGAACTTGCGGGCCCATTTCTTCAGGCGGCGTTTGGTGTCGTCACCGCCGCCGCCCTTCCACCACATCCAGACCCAGAACGAGGTGTACGCCCCTTCCCAGAGCTGCCCGAACATGCTGTGACGCAGTGCGGCGGCGATGTAGAAGATGAATCCGCCGAGCGCGTAGCAGGCGTATCCAAGCTGGTCGCGTTGGAGCAGGAGACACAGCAGTCCTGCTCCAAACAGTCCGCCGCCGAACCAGGTGCAGATGCTGTCGATCATCTGATGAGCTGCCAGTGCACGCCGTCGAGTCGGTAGGGCTCCATGGCGTAGAAGTACAGTTCATCGGGCGCTTCGGCGTGTTCTGCGGCGAAGGCCATAACCTCTTCGAGGGTGGCTCCGGTGTGATGGCAGATGACGCCGTCGGCAACGTGGTGCGTGGTGACGAGGAAGCGCGGGTTATCGGTACCACGGTGGTTTTCGTGGTTGCCGAGCATGGGGGTCACTCCTGTTCGCCAGCGTTGTATTCGGAGAACGGGAAGACCGCGAGGACCCCGCCCGCGTGGGCTTCCAGGAACACGTCGTCGGGGATCTGGTCGACGGGCAGGTTGTTGATGAAGTCGGCGGGCCAGTCCTCGGGACCGTCGTGCCAGGTGATGGCCCAGCACGGCTTTCCGGGGGCGGTGATGTAGTTCGGGATGATCTGCGGGCTGCGGCCCTTGCGCAGCTCGTCGGTGTAGGCCGCGCGGACGGCGCGTTCGACGCGGTGGGCGGTGTTGCTGCTGACCTGCGTAACCATGGTGCTCCTTCCCGTTGGCGGGGGGATTCCCGCCTGTGAGTAGCGTAGCATTTACTCAGGGCTGTACGAAAGAGTCTCAGCAATGCAGAGAGGGGTCCCACGACTCCTCGACCAGCCGCTGAATCTGCTCGGCCGGAAGACCATCACAGGTCCCGGTCTCCAGCGCGAACAACTCGCGCGCCACCTTCTTTGCCGACCGCCACCGCCTCCAGACCTTGCCCACCAGATAACAGATGAGCATGGTCGGGAGAGTGATGACGGTTGCCGCACCAATCGCTGCCAGGGCCAGCAGCGTGACAATGAAGGTCACTGTTCCTTATCTTCCTATGTCGTTATCAACACAATGCGTTCGTGGTCTTCCACCACGCCGGACGCGGGGCAACCGCGTCCGCGTAAGCCTTCGCCCGAGCCAGGATCGTCGTCACGCCGAGTGACTTCACCAGCTCGGCCGCGTCGCTACCCGGCCAAGTCCGCTGCTCCCGATCGGCGATGAACATCGCCCGCACAGTCGCCGCCGCCTGCCGTTGCAGGTACCGCAGTCTGGCCGCGACGATCTTCTGCGCCTGCTGCCTGATGTGCCGCAGCCGAGCACGGTGGTGCTGGAATAGCGCGTCGAACGTACGCATCGGGCTCTGCATCTCGATCTCAAGCTGTGCGTCTTCGATCGAACCAGCGAACTTGATCACGTGCGCCCCTACCCCGTGCCAACGGCCAGGGTAGGAAGGACTGGGCTTCGCACTCACGTACTCGGTCTGCAACATTTCAGGCTCCTAATGCCAAGTGATTGTCTGTTTACTAGAGCTCTGTACCGTCTCCGCCGCCCGGGCCAACAGACTCATGAACCCCTCGGCGAAACTTCCGTCCTCGATCGCTTCGATATACAGTTCCTTCGCCCGCGCCGAGTCCAGGTGCAGCATCGCCATGATGAACCCGAGTGCAAACAGGTCGCCGCGTGCAACGTCGTCCCACTGCTTGCGCTTACCGCTCTCACCATCGAACACAAACACCTGGTACTGGCACGGTCCTTCATGGTCCCCCGGGCACGGCGACTTCGCCGCGACCATCCGCCCGAGCAGGCACACCGCCGTGTACTCCTTCGCCGGATCGCCGTCGATCATCTCGACAATCCGTTCCGCTGCCGCCTGCATGTCGCCGAGGCGATAGAGGGTCATCGCCCGCGCCAGCGTCGTAGCCAGCTGCGGAAGCCATTCCGGCATCGGCGGCACCTGGGTCACAGCGCGCCCGCAGCCTTCTGATCCTGGAGCTGAGTCAGGCGCGACAGGAGCAGGCATACGAAGTTGAGCCTGCGCCCGGACTTCACCACGTGCTCCAACCGGTCGACGAACCCGGGCCAGTCGTTCTTGGAGAACGCCAGCAGGATCTCGTTGGAGAACGCGTAAAGCGGGTCACGGGTGGGGCGCATCGTCTGCGCGTCGATCACGTCGGCGTCGAACCGGCGGTCACCGGAGTGCCGGTCGCAGCAGTGCTCCGGGGTGTCCATGACGATGCCCTGACTCAGCAGCATGCACGCGGCGAACCAGTACACCGCTCCCTGCTCGACGATCGTCTCCATGAACGCCAGGCACAGCTTGTGCTGGCCGTTGCGCAGCATCTCCTGCGCGGTGTCGAGCTTGTCGGCGACCTCTTTGGCCGCCTCCATGACCTTGGACTGTTCCACTGTTGCTCCCTGGGCTCTGGGTCGTGGTAGGTGGATGGTGGGTTATTCGGGGCGGGGGGCACCCATGCTGATCTTGCCGGTCGGGCCGACGTACATCACGCGGCTGCCGTACACGTAGCTCTTCTTGCCGTTCTTGGTGTGCTTGCGCTTCTTACCGCCGGGGCGCTCTCCGCCCTTGTGGCTGCCGCGCGTCTTCGAACAGGTGTACTTCGCCTTCAGCGGAATCGGCGTCGGAGCCAACTCGTCCATCGTGGTGCCTTTCTAGTGGGGCAGTGCGTCCGGCGGGATTCGAACCCGCGACCCGAGGATTAAAAGTCCCCTGCTCTAACCGGCTGAGCTACAGACGCGTGACGCCTTTGCGGGGGTGGACGTCGCACCCAGCCCAGCCGCGACCCTCTCTAGCGGCTGCCGCCTCCGGGCGAACGTGTGCGGACGTTCGCTCGGAGTGGTGTCCTCGGGGGGAGTCGAACCCCCACTGGCAGCGACCTCAACGCTGTGCCTCTTCCATTGGGCTACGAGGACGTTCTTGCGGCCGTGGGAACCTTTGGGGTAGCGGGCCGCGCGCCAGGCGCCGATCGGAGTAAAGCGCCACCGAACCGTCAGCGCCCAGTGACCAAGCGCTGCTGGCAGGTTCCCTAGCGGCCCTGAGAGGAGTCGAACCTCCGACACCCGCATCCGTAGTGCGGTGCTCTAT
This sequence comes from Marmoricola sp., assembly GCA_051952795.1. Classification (GTDB taxonomy): domain Bacteria; phylum Actinomycetota; class Actinomycetes; order Propionibacteriales; family Nocardioidaceae; genus Marmoricola. The sequence continues at coordinate 8,608 of JBQCJL010000399.1, read as the reverse complement.
CCGCTGAGCTACAGGGCCAGCGGGCGTCGCCTCTCGGCGAGGCCCAGGATCATGCTAGAGAAGCACTACCCTGCTCTGCTCGCCGTTCTTGACGAGCGTGAGGGTGGCACCTTCCCGGGTGGAGCTCTCGACCAGGTCGAGCAGGCGTACGGCCTTGTTGACCAGGTCGGTCGCGCTGTATCCGGGGTTGGCCTCGACCAGGCGGCCGAGCGCTGCGAGCGCGTCGGGCCGCATGGTCAGGGTCATCCGGTCCTTGCCGGTCACTGCTCGCTGTCGGGCTTGGCGGTGGCGTTCTCTGCGTCGGTCGCCTGCTCGACCTCCCACTGGTCGCGAGCAGTGCTGACCTCGGCGACGATGAGCTGGTCCACCAGGCGCTTGAACTCGTCGGTCTGGCTGCTGTACGGGCTGAACTGGCGGCGCAGCCACGCGTCGAGCTGCATCCGCTGACGCATGGCGCCTGCGGCCTGCACGACTCCGGCTTCGATGGCGCGCTCCAGGTACTTGTCGTACCGGTCGCACCATCCCTGCTCCTCGCGCAGCTGCCGCAGGCCTTCGAGGTCGAGCGGCAGCGCGTTGAGGACGGTGATGGCGTGGTCGCGGTAGTCGTCTCCGACGTTGCGCACGATCCACTGAACCATCGGGTCGGCGTCGTACTTGAGCAGGTCCCACGCGGTTTCGCGCTTGACCTCGGCGATGCGCTCGGCCTGGGTCACCAGCGTCCGGCGGACCTCGGCGGTGATCTCGCCGCGCTGCTGGCGCTCGCCGATCTCTCCGAGAGCCTTACGGTACTCGACGTTGATCTCTCCGTAGGCCGTGTGGTAGGCCTCGATCTGGGGCAGCATGGGGTCTCCTCTCTGGGGTGATCTCTCTGACCACCTCTTCGAGTAGCGTAGCATGATCTGCCCGGGCGCCTCAAGCCTCACAACGCTCTGAACAGCACTTCCACCGTCGTACGGGGCCAGCGCTGACCCTCCTTGTACGTGACCGCGATCACGTGCTTACCCGAGTCATCTGCCAGCACTCCCGCGTCCACGACCCCGTCGATCAGAGCCTTCACCGTATCGGCGTAGTTCGGCGGATCAAGCCTGCGCGTACGCGCCCCCGGGTGCACCCACACCGAGACGACCATGCGCTCAACCTTCGGCATCTCCAGCCGCTTGGCCTCGAACCCCGCCCACTGTCGCAGAGCCTTCACCCGCCGCGCCTTCGTCGCCCAGTGCAACCGCTGATTCGACGACAGCAGCTCCAGCCCAGGGGGCACCATCATCCGGAAGTTAGCCACGCATCTGCCCCGCCAGCGCCAGCCACGCCGAGCCCTCCCACGCCGTGCCGCAGTAGCGGCAGCGGATCGTGAGGGCATACGGGTTCGCGTACAGCCGAGCTCCGCACGGAGCCTGGTCATCGAGTACCACCGGACAGTACCCGATCGCCCGGGTAACTGAGGGACCGATGATCTCCTGCTGGCAGGAGCGGTGCAGCTCGGCGATCTCCTCGGCGAACTCCTTGACCGCCGGGTGCTCATCGACGCACCACAGCAGGTTGTTGCGCAGAAATGTCGCATGACCTTCAACTGCGCGCTCGATCCGCCCACGCGCCGGAGTCGACGACCAGCCGAGGGTGTCACGCCAGTCTGCTTCCCACGCCCCCAGAACCCCTACGATGCCCCCTGCGCCGCGCAAAGAGAGCGGCCCTAGCCTGGCAGGCAAGGGGGCCTCTACGCGCTTGGAGAAGCCCTCTCCGCCCGCTGACGAGCCTGGAGCGAGGAACCGGGCCAGGTCGGCATAGAAGCCCGGGAGAGAGGCGAGTTGTTCATCGACTGCCTGGGTGCAGCGCTGGCACAGCCGCTTCTCGTTCGAATGGCGGCAGCGCACACAAGGGACCATACTGGGGAGCGTACCGCCACAGCCTCCCCCCCACTGTGGCGGTACACCCACGTCAGGACTCGTATCCTGCTTCGGCGGCAGCCTGCTTCGCCTGCTCCTCGGCCCGAGCCCACACCTCGTCGCTGACCGGGCCGAGTGCCGCTTTCGCTGCTTCCAGCGACAGCGCCGGGGTCGGCTCCTCCAGCGGCTCATCCTGCGTCACCGTGATCACATCGGCACGCGGGTCGTGATCCTGACGCACCGCGCCGTCAGCGACAGTCGCGGCTGCCAGCTCAGGGGTCTTCGGCAGCAGCCGGGCCAGACGCAGGATCGTGGTCTTCAGCGCCATCTGGTCGAAGTGATCCCGCCACGGCCCGATGACGGTGCCGTCCTTGGTCTTGGCCATGGCGAACTTGTCGCGGTGCTCCTCGACCTCAGCCTTCGTCATCACCTGGAAGGTCGTCGCCTTCGGGACCAGCTGAGCCGTCGCATAGTAGGCGACGACGTCACCCCGGTCGCCGAAGAGCATCGGCTTGTGCTTGAGCCGTTCGCTGTCGCCGTACTCGACGTCGAACTTGTCGAACTCGTACACCTTGCGGGCGGTGATCTTCGCGACCCGCTGAGAACGGTTGATCAGCTCCAGGTAGCCGAGGTAGCCGACCACGAGCGTTGCCTGATGTCCGCCAGCGCGCCGGTTCCACATCGGCAGCAGCCAGCACTGTCCTAGTACCGCCGGGCGAAGTCCCAGCTGCGCGGCGGTCATCAGCCCACCGAGCACCGACGCGGGGTCGCACTGGGCGAGCTTAGGGGTCTCGCGCAGGCAGGTCAGGGCGTCGCGTACCAGCTGCTTGGCTTCGAAGCCGCGCGGCATGGCGAGCTGGAACTGCTCGGTCATGCCCATCAGCTGCGTACGAAGGTCAACCTGTTCGACGGGTCGGTTGGCCAGGCGCTGGGCGAGTTCAGTAGTAGGCAACGTTGCGCTCCTTCGAAGGTCCGGGTGCCGGGTCTTCGCGGAGGAGCTGGCCCACCTGAGTCAGGGTGAGCCGTTCCCCGAGGACGACGATTCCGTCCGTGAGGGTGAACGTGCCATAGCCGATAGCGCGCGGGTCGCGTCGCCGAGACTTGGTCAGGGTCAGTCCCTGCCGCTCGGCGACGCGCCGCATCCGGTTTTCAAGAGCCTTGAGCTGGCTCCCAGTCATTTCCTCCACGGCACAACACTACCACGAAGTGATGCTGGGAGCGATTCTCAAGGTGCTACTTCATGATGAGCACGGTGGTGTTCGGGTCCATGTGCCGGTTGCTGGACGTGGACTGGATCAGCACCCGGTAGTCCTTGTTGACGCCGTCGGGCTTCACGGTGACCTGCATATCGGGCAGGCCGAGCAGGTCACGGGCCTGCTGACCGCCATAGACGTGCCCGGACTTCTTGTTCTGCACCAGCACCTTCTTGCCCGGCTGGATGCGCTCGGTGCGGGTCAGCTCGTAGTACACGGAGCCGATCCGGAACTTGAGCCCAAGCTCATCCTCGATGTACTGCTTCACGGGAGTCTTCTCGGGCAGCTTGGGGTCGATGTGCAGGATGTTGTACGAGTCGACATCCAGCGGCGTGAGACCGGCAGCGGCAACAGTCTGGGTGTTGAGAACGTCCGCGCCGACGGAGAACAGGGACTTCGAGCCGCGTACACCCTTGGCGCGGTTGGTCATGAAGTTCTCGGTCGCCTGCTTGATCGTCTCGCCGACTTCGGCGACACCGCCCTTGTCGTCCGGGTTCCAGATGGCGATGTTGTCCGAGGGGAACCCGCACTGCTTGGCCTCGTGCTTGCCCATGGCGTTCGGTACCAGCGCCGCGACCGTCCAGTGATCGGGCAGCGCCGCGATCGAGGACTTCAGCTGCGCGGCGCTGACCATCCGGGAGCGGTTCTCCTCGCCGTCGGTCAGCACGTACACCAGGAACGCGTGGTCGCCGTAACGCTCCGGGGTCTCGGCCAGCTCGATCAGCGCCTGACCGGTGGCGTCGCGCAGCGCGGTACCGCCGCGCGGGTGGTAGAACTTCGCGATCGACGGAAGACGCAGCACGTCCTTGTCGTAGATCACGCACTCGTTGACGTCGTCGAAGACGTAGACGGTGATGCGGGTCTCCTGGTCGAGCTCCTTCGAGCGGCGGGCCAGGTGGGAGATCTGACCGTCCGCGACGGCGATCAGGTTGCTGCGGTGCGGCATCATCGAGTACGACATGTCGAGCACCATGACGATGTGGTTGATGTAGTTCTGCGACTGACGGCTGGTGGTGTCGCGCTGGCTGGCCATGCGTGTCCTTAGTTGACGAGGAACCGACGCGCCCGCAAGCGGGCGGTCAGCTCGGGATGATCGCGGTAGAGCCGATCCCGGTCGAGTGCGTCCTTCTGGATCGTGTACTCGGCGGCGAGGTCGGGGTGTTCGGTGCGCAGCGTCTTCTCCGAAAGCGGGGCGTTGTTGCGCCAGCTGACGACCGGCTTTCCCTGCCAGGTGCCTTCGGTGGCTTCGCCGAGTTCAGCGGTAACGATCGCCTGCATCGCCAGGCGCTGCGCGTCGAGGTTCTTAGCCTGCTCTCCGAGCTTCTGATAGGCGCTCAGAGCCGCGAACGCGCGGGGGGAGAGCTCTACGGCTAGGTCGGGGTCTCCGAGGGGGTAGAGCAGGCGCAGGAGGGCTGCTTCGTCGGGGTGCTGGCCCAGGGGCGGCGGAGTGAGATCGATGACGTACTGCCAGAACTCGGTCTCCAGCTTCACCAGTTCTTCGATGATCGACTCGTCGCGTTCGATGACGCGCAGCTGTGGCTCGGCTCCCCAGACCCCACCGACGACGTAGGCGCGCTGCTTGCCGGTGACGTGCATGCCGTGGTGCACCTGTACCACCGCGCGGTCGGGGGTCTTTCCGTTCTCCCAGGCAGCAGCAACCGCGTACGGGCCGACAGTCTTGATTTCCAAGATGGCGTCGTCGGCTGTGAGTCGGTCGGGGGAGAAGCGCATCCAGTCGATGGAGGGGTGCCCGAGCATCCCGCATTCGAAGATCTCGATGCCGCTGGTCTCGGCGAACCAATCGGCTAGGGGCGCCTCCATCATCCGACCCCAGTGCAGCAGCGGGTTGTCGCCTTCCTCGTTGAGGTCTTCGCCGGTCTTCTCCAGCCACACCCGCAAGGGGCTGCGGTACTGGTCGAGGTTGGCGATGGCGAGTGCGTCGGAGCCGCCAAGGCCCCCCTTCCGGAGTTCTAGCCATTCCGGTCGGGGGGTCTCTGGCTCGGACAGCACCCGCACACCCGGGGCGATCAGGTGGAGCGGGTTCGGCACAGTTACCTCACTGGGTTGCGGGTTTGCGCTTTTGGTGCTCGGGTCGCAGGTCGATGCCTGTGAACCTTCTGATGTCGGCGACGGCGTTCTTCAACCACCGGTGGTCGCTGGGTGAGCCAGCGATGGTGGAGCATCTGTGGCCTTCGTGTATCACCGCCCAATGGCCGGAGCCATCGGGGCCGGTGATCACGACTCCTGCCTTGCGGGCGCGACGGATGAACTGCCTGACGTCGCCTGCCCTAGTCGGCATCGTATTCCCCGGGTACGACACTCGGGTCGTCGATGTCGAGCCCTTCCCAGGCCTGCGGGGGCACCCAGCCGTGCTTGTGGGCGAAGGAGATCGCGCGGCGGGAGCCAGCGGTGTTCGCCGCCGGGGTGTCCTTGATGATCTCGTAGAACTCGGCAACTGCCGCCGCGTTCTCGGGCGAGGTGGTGACGTTCTTGCCGGTGCGGATGTTGGTGATCAGCGGCTGCTTAATGCCGGTGCCGCCGCACACGTCTTCCAGCGAGTAGCCGAGCGCGGCAATCGCCTGGAGGCGGCGGCGGGTGCCGGTGACTTCGATCTGCGGGCCGATCTTCGGCTTCGCGGCGAGGATCTTGGTCTGGGTCTCGCGTTCGATCAGGTCGATACGGCCGGAGCGGATGCGGTGGAGCACGGTCGGGTGCAGGCCAGCCGCGTCGGCGATGGTCTTGATGGACGCTCCTCCCCGCAGCAGTTCCTCGATCCGCTTGGCGGCCTTGTCGGGGTGGACCTTCGGGCTCTGAACCATGTGTAGCTCCTTATTCGGTGATTTCGTAGATGCCAGGGGCCTGCTCGATGAGCTTGCGGCTGCTGGCGTGTTCAGGGTGGGGCAGGTGCAGGGTGATGGTCCCGTCGCTTTCGCGCCGCAGGGTCAGGCAGAACGCTGCCCCTGGCAGGTCGATGCGGGCGGTGACCGAGTCCTGAGCGGTGTCGGGGATGATCAGGGCACGCTCGCACCAGTCGAGCGGGACAGGCCTCTCGCCTGGCTGGTGCGGGCGTAGCGTGCCATCGCCGTCAAGGCCTTGGCAGGCGTGTTCGCCGTTGACGTCCGCCCAGAGGCCGCCTGCATACTCGACGATCTCGGTGCGGCAGTCGCGGCAGCGCACGACCCAGTCCTTGCTGTTGAGATCGATCCTGAACTCTCGCAGCTCAGCTAGTCCGGCTTCGCCGTAGAACTGGCCGTTGAGTCGCAGGGTGACAATCTCGTCAGGATGCACGGGTGCTCCAGGGATCGGTGGGCGGGGTGAAGGTGTGCATCGCCCCGTGTTGCTCGTCCATCTTCACCATCGCCACGTGTCTGCCAAGGGAGCGCAGGGTGGTGGCGATCTGGGCGGTGTAGTCGACGACGTTGATGTCCCAGGAGTCGGGGGAGCGGTCGAATCCGTAGTACACGTTGACGTGCAGTTCGGTGCCGACCCAGCGTGCGGTGACGCCGCCGCGTCGCCTGGCCTCTATGGGTTCCTTGATCGGGATGCCCAGGGAGGTCAGGTGCTCGATGAGGTCACCAACCATCGGAGTGCCTTCCGTTGGTTGGCACGCCCGTGACGTCGCTGAAGTCCCAGACGTGGGCGCGGTCGCCGTGGATGGCGCGGTGGTCGGCGGAGAGGTCGCGGGCCAGCTGCTCGTAGAAGCGGATCGCGTGTCGCTTGGCCGGGAAGTCGCGCATGATCACGACGTCGTCGTTGTCGACGACCAGCGCCCAGCGCTCCGTGCCGGTGAGCGGGTCGGTGAAGGGTCGTACGGTCATGTCGGCGTGCATGCGCACGAAGAACGGCCGGACGTCCATGGTGATGGAGCGGCGGATCGCTTGACCGAAGGCTGATTCGATCTCGCGGTAGATGGTGTAGCCGTCGCCGTAGGAGACGGTTGGCTTCAGGACCGGGTCGAGGATGACCCGCATGTCGGTGGCGGTTGGCATCAGTCCTCCAGCTCCATCTCGCCGATGAACAGGTGTCGCCCGTCGTGGTACTCGGGGAACGCCTGGAGCTCGCCGGTGTAGCCGTCGGGTTCGCTGGGTCCGTCGCTGGGCCCGTAGGGGCGTACGGTCAGGCCGTACTCGTCGGCCTTTTCGCGCATGCGGGTGACCGCGCCGTCCTTGGTGCGGTGGGCGGAGAGCGGCCAGAAGTCTTCGGGTGCTCCGCTGGATTCTCTGAGCAGGTAGATCTTCATGCGTACTCCTTCGCATGCCAGGCTCTCTGGCACGGGAGTAGCGTAGCATAGCGCAAGCGGGCGGCTCAACGCACCACCCTTTAGACCAGAGAGCGGTACCCGCCGTCGGGGGTCAGGAAGATCATCGGCCCGCCGCGCAGGCGCACCGGAACGTCAGCAGGGTCCTGTCCTGCATGCAGCAGCCAGCCGTCGGCGTACGCCTCGGTGCGGTGGCTTTCGATCTCCCCGTGACACCCCGTGGTGCCCGACCCGCACAAGATCGCCAGATTGGCGGGGGTGTTCACCGCCGGATCAGTGGTGCCCCCCATGCGGCGGGGGCGCCGGTGATGCACTGACATAGCAGAGGTGCCGATCGCCTTCCCGCACCTCTCGCAGTACCCCCCGGCGCGCTCCCAGACCTCTTCGCGTACCCCGACGCTCGGGCCCGTGGGGCGCCGAGACTTACGCTTCAACACCGCTGCCTCCGATGCCATGCCGAATCGAGCCAGATCCAACCGGCGGCGATTCCCTCGTAATGTTTCTCGTCCAATGCCCACTGGTAGCACTCACGGAGGACTGGACAATCAGCACAGATTCTACCGGCACGATATGCGTCCTCGCTGTCGGGGCGGATCTCATTGAAGATCCATTTCTCCTCGACAGCGAGGCACGCGGCTGACTTACGCCAGCTCAATTCCGGCCACCCGCAGCTGCTCGTCATACAGCTGCTGGTATTCGTCGCGGTGCGCTTCGCGCAGAGCGGCGAGGGCCGGGTACGAGCGTGCACCGAGGCGGGTGCGCAAGACCTCGTACTCATCAGGGTGACGCACCCGCAGTGCTGCGAGAGCCCGGTATTGGGCTCCCGAGCGTGCGGAGCGCCGTGCGGCTACCTTCGGGTCCTTCTGGTAGGCGCGCACTCGCTTGGCTTCACTGGTACGCCGTGCGGGCGTATCAGTGGCCTCCCATTTCAATGCCATGTATTCGCTCTGGCATTGCACACACCACGAGTGGAGCCGGGTTTTCCCGGTCTTGCGGGAACGGATCACTCGGTACTGGTTGGCGGGACGCATCTTCCCGCACCGACTACAGGCCTTTGAGGTAACGGGCTTTTCCATGGCGCCCCTCCTTTCGGGAGCAGTGTAGCCAAATCATTGACCAGTGGTCAAGATCACCCAGGGTCGCGGCGCCGTACCGGATGCGGGTCCCTTTCCCGCCCGAACATATTCCGGCAAGCCTCGCCCGCCTTCGCGCCG
>JBQCJL010000398.1:0-4871 GCA_051952795.1 Marmoricola sp. | reverse complement strand
CCCGGGTCGCCGCCGCTGACGCGGGTGTGGACCTGCTTGCCGCCGCCCTCACCGATGAAGTCGACGGTGAACCAGGAGGCTGCGCGGCGACTCTCCGACGGTCCCTCGCCCTGGGGGACGCGCTTCTTCAACGCCTCGCGGATCGGCTTGATCTGCGCGCCGATACCCAGGGCGGTGACGCCGGCGGCGCCGCCGACGGCGTAGCGCAGGGTCTTGGTGCCGGCGAAGTGCGAATAGCCGAAGTCCGGTCCGTACTCCTCCAGCGCAGCTCCCGAGCGCACCACCACAGCAGGGTCGATGGTCGGCAGCGGCAACAGCCAGTACCCGAGGACGGAGTCACGACCCGGCTTGCCGGCGATCGCCTTCGACCGGCGGCCGGACGGCTTGGGCTCGACCTTCCGGCGGGCCACCATGGCCGACCGCATCTGCGGACCTCGGGACAGGGCCTCCATCGCGGAGTGGAAGGTGCCGCCGGAGAACGTCGCGTTGGAGCGCACGACTCCCCGGATGCGCAGCGGAACGCCGCTCGGCAGCTGACGGACCGTGAAGAGCGCGCCGAGGTCGTGCGGGACGGAGTCGAAGCCGCACGAGTGCACGATGCGGGCGCCCGTGGCGACCGCGGTGTCGTGGTAGGCCACGTACATCCGATCCACGAACTCCGGCTCGCCGGTGAGGTCGACGTAGTCGGTGCCGGCCTCCGCGCAGGCCTTGACCAGGCCCTCGCCGTAGAGCAGGTAGGGCCCGACCGTGGTGATGACGACGCTGGTCGACTCCGCCACCGCGCGGAGCGACTCGGGGTCGTCGGAGTCGGCGATCAGCAGGGGCAGATCGGCGAGCTCGGAAAAGTCCTCGGCGAGACGCGCGCGGACCGCCTCGAGCTTGGCCTGGTTGCGCCCCGCGAGGGCCCACCGTCCCTTGGCGGGCATCCGCCCGGCGAGGTGTCGCGCGGTCAGCTCACCGGTGAAGCCGGTGGCGCCGAACAGGACGATGTCGTAATCGCGGAGGAGAGCCATGGAGCCCATCCAAGCCGACCGCCGCGACGCCGCCAAGGGCTGTTCAGCATGTGTGCTCCCGGCCCTCGCGTGCTTACCCTGTCGGTATGTGCCGCAACATCCGTACGCTCCACAACTTCGAGCCACCCGCCACCACCGACGAGGTCCGGGCGGCCGCCATCCAGTACGTGCGCAAGGTCAGCGGGAGCACCAAGCCATCGCTGGTGAACCAGGCCGCGTTCGAGCAGGCCATCGAAGAGGTGGCGGTGGCGACCCAGCGCCTTCTCGACGCGCTGGTCACCCACGCCGAGCCCCGCAATCGCGAGGTCGAAGCCGCCAAGGCGCGCGCTCGGGCTCAGGTGCGCTACGAGGTTTCGTGACGCCGCTGCGCGGCGCCTCGACCTTCGATCAGGGCAGCTTGCGCATCCGCACGGTCGGCTCCAGGGCCTCCAGCTCGGCGGCGACCGGCTCCGGGAGCGGCGCGTCGAGCTCAATCACCGCGTAGCCCAGCTCGCCCCGCGTGGCCAGCTGCTGGCCGCGCACGTTGATGCCGGTGTCGCCGATGATCTTGACGAGATCGGCCAGCACGCCCGGCACGTTGCGATGCAGGTGGGCGATCCGGCTGATGCCATCCGCGTTCACCTGGACCTCCGGGAGGTTCACGCTGTTGGCCGTGCTGCCGGAGCTGAGGTAGTTCACCAGCTTGTTGGAGACGAACCCACCGATCTCCTCCTGGGCCTCCTGCGTCGAGCCGCCGACGTGCGGGGTCAGGATGACGTTGTCCAGGCCACGCAGCACCGAGGTGAACTCGTCACCCTGACGCTTGGGCTCCACCGGGAACACGTCCAGCGCGGCACCGGCGATGTGGCCCGACAGGATCCGGTCGCGGAGAGCGACGTCGTCGACCACCATGCCGCGGGCGGCATTGATGAACAGGGCGCGCGGCTTCATCTTGTCGAACTGCTCGGCACCGAACATGCCGGCGTTGCCCGGGCGACCATCAACATGCAGGGTCACCACGTCCGACTGCGCGAGCAGCTCGTCGAGGGTGTCGACCTTGCGGGCGTTGCTGAAGGCGAGCTTGTCCGCGGTGTCGTAGAAGATCACGTTGAGGCCGAGCGCCTCGGCCACCACCGACAGCTGGGACCCGATGTTGCCGTAGCCCACGATGCCGAGGGTGCGGCCGCGGACCTCGTGGGCACCGGCGGCGGACTTGTCCCACACGCCCGCGTGCATCTTGTTGCTCTTCTCGTGCAGCCGACGAGCGAGTGAGATGATCTCGGCGATCACGAGCTCGACGACGCTCCGCGTGTTCGAGTACGGCGCGTTGAAGGCGGCGATCCCGCGCGCCGAAGCCGCTGCCAGGTCGATCTGGTTGGTACCGATGCAGAAGGCACCGACGGCCAGGAGGTCGGAGTTCGCCACGACCTTGGCGGTCAGGTTGGTGTTGGACCGGAGCCCGAGGAGCTGCACGCCCTCGAGGGCAGCGATCAGCTCGTCCTCACCGAGAGAGCCGACCCGCGTCTCGACCTCGATGCCGGCACGGGTGAAGGCCTCGTGCGCACGCGGGTGGATGTTCTCGAGAAGGAGGGCTTTCACGGGTCGAGTTTACGAGAGTTTCGCGCCTCTCCTCGCCTCGCCCCTCAACCAACGAGACGTCAGACGCGGCTGACGAAGATGTGATCGGCCGACTCCAGCAGGATCTCGGCGGTCTCCCCCGCGGCGCCGACGACCACGCCGTGCTTGGTCGCAGCGGCACCGATCACCTCGCCCGGGCGGGCTCCGGCACGACGCAGCGCGGCCATCAGCGCCTCATCCTTCTGGATCTCCTCGCTGATGCGGCGCACGCGCACCCGGACGCGTTCGTCCAGCGCGATGCCGCTGAGCGGCTCGACGCCGTCGCGGAACTCCTCGTGGCTGGGCTCGACGCCCAGCTCGTCCAGGCCGGGGATCGGGTTGCCGTAGGGCGACTCGGTGGGGTGGTCGAGGAGCGCGAGGACGCGACGCTCCACCACGTCGCTCATGACGTGCTCCCACCGGCAGGCCTCTTCGTGCACCTCTTCCCAGCCGAGCCCGATGATGTCGACCAGCAGGCGCTCGGCCAGGCGGTGCTTGCGCATCACGCGTGTGGCCGCGCGCAGGCCTGATTCGGTGAGCTCGATGTGGCGGTCGCCCTCGACGGTGAGCAGGCCGTCGCGCTCCATGCGCGCCACCGTCTGGCTGACGGTCGGGCCGCTCTGGTGCAGGCGCTCGGCGATGCGTGCCCGCAGCGGAGTGATGCCCTCCTCGACCAACTCGTAGATCGTGCGGAGATACATCTCCGTGGTGTCGATGAGGTCGCTCACCGGCCCATCCTCTCAAATGCAGCGACCCGCAGACGTCGATGCTCGGAGCATCTCGCTGACCGACGATGTCAGCGCGTCTGCGGGTCGGGTGTCTGCGTCGAATTCGCCGCCAGATCTGCCTCAGCGACGAGGATCTGGCTAGCGCGCAGTCACCTCACGCGTCTCAAGAGAATCCACTCTTCGACCACCTCCTTTCCCGTGTACCTCCAAGGTAGGCAGCGGTTCGGCTGTGGACAACCGATTTCTCAGGCCACCGGCTCCAGAGCCGCCTCGAACTGGGATCGGTAGAGCCGTGCGTAGGCGCCACCGCTCGCCAACAGCGAGTCGTGCGTGCCCTGCTCGACGATCGCGCCGTGCTCCATCACCAGGATCAGGTCGGCGTCGCGGATGGTCGACAACCGATGGGCGATCACGAACGAAGTCCGGTCCTCGCGCAGCGCACCCATGGCCTGCTGCAGCAGCAGCTCGGTGCGGGTGTCCACCGACGAGGTCGCCTCGTCCAGGATCAGCAGGTCGGGGTTCGACAGGAACGCGCGCGCGATGGTGATGAGCTGCCGCTCACCGGCCGACAGGTTCGCCCCCTCCTCGTCGATCACCGTGTCGTAGCCGAGCGGCAGGGAGTGGACGAACCGGTCCACGAAGGTCGCCCGCGCGGCCGTGAGGATCTGCTCCTCGGTCGCGTCTGGATTCCCGTAGGCGATGTTGTCCCGGATCGTGCCCGCGAAGAGCCAGGTGTCCTGCAGCACCATGCCGGTGCGTGCGCGGAGCTCGCCGCGCGGCATCGTCGCGATGTCGAGGCCGTCGAGCGTGATGCGTCCACCGGTCACCTCGTAGAACCGCATCACGAGGTTGACCAACGTGGTCTTGCCCGCGCCCGTCGGTCCCACGATGGCCACGGTCTGGCCGGGCGCCGCGACCAGCGAGAGATCCTCGATGAGCGGTTGGTCGGGCGAGTACGAGAACCGCACGTGCTCGAACTCGACGCGGCCGCGCCCATCGGCCGGGAACTCGACCGATGCCGGATCGGCGGACTCCTCGGGTGCATCCAGCAGCTCGAAGACCCGCTCGGCCGATGCGACGCCCGACTGCAGCAGGTTGGTCATGGACGCGACCTGGGTCAAGGGCTGGGTGAACTGGCGCGAGTACTGGATGAAGGCCTGGACGTCGCCCAGGCTCATCGAGCCGTGCGCGACCCGGAGACCGCCGATGACCGCCACGAGCACGTAGTTGAGGTTGCCGATCAGCATCATGAGGGGCATCACGAGTCCACTGATGAACTGCGCCTTGAAGGAGGCCTCTAACAGCTCGTCGTTCTCCTGGGCGAACCGCTCCTCGGCCTCGCGCTGACGACCGAAGACCTTGACCAGCGACTGCCCCGAGAAGGTCTCCTCGATGTGCGCGTTGAGCCGACCGGTCCGGCGCCACTGCTCGATGAACCGCCCCTGGGAGCGGCTCATCACCTGCTTGGTCACCACGATCGACAGCGGGACCGTGACCAGCGCGACCAGAGCCAGCAGCGGCGAGATCCAGATCA
>JBQCJL010000397.1:0-8194 GCA_051952795.1 Marmoricola sp. | reverse complement strand
GACTGTCTGGTGATCGGTGGCGGTGTGGCGGCCAATTCCCGTCTGCGCGTGCTCGCGGAAGAGCGCGCCGGGCGTCACGGCATCCAGGTTCGCGTTCCGCGGCCCGGCCTCTGCACCGACAACGGCGCCATGGTCGCCGCGCTCGGGTCCGCGATGGTCGGTCGAGGACGGCAGGCCTCCGACCTCGACCTGCCCGCCGACTCCTCACTCCCGGTCGAGATCGTTCTCACCTGACGCCGACCTTGCACGTTCTGACGTCGACCTTGCACTTGTTGCAGTTGACCTGTCAGTTCTCGGCGCTCCCGGTCTAATCTGCGGAGATGGCGGACGGCTATTTCCCTTCGGGTTCGATGCTGCGGTACGTGCAGTCGCATCGCGCGGTCGGGCACACCTACGGCCAGCGCGCGCTGATCATCGGGGCGACGCACCCGGTGCCCTACGTCGGGACCTCCGACCGGACCTGGGCCAAGGAACACCCCTTCGAGCGCCTTGCGGGGACGGCGAAGGTCTTCGAGGTCATCTTTTTCGGCTCCAAGAATGAAGCGGACCACATGTTGACCGCAGTGCATTCGCTGCACGAGAAGGTGAATGGCGAACTTGAACGCGACGAGGGGTCGTTTCCGGCGGGCACGCGCTATGACGCCTTCGATCCCGAGCTGTTGTTCTGGACCATGGCGATGCTCGCGGATTCGTCGCGGGTCTGCTTCGAGGCCTTGGTGCGACCGCTCTCGATCGGTGAGCGGGAGGAGCTCTGGGCTGACTGGGTCCGTTTCGGCGAGTTGTTCGGGATGCCGCGGTCGGCGGCGCCGAATACCGCAGCTGCCTTCGACGAGTGGATGCGCAGCTGGATTCGGGGAGGGCGGATGCACCTCACGGACGAGGCGCGGGTAGTCGGCCGCGCGATCGCCCAGGACATGCCGGTTCCGACACCGCTTCGGCCGGGGATAACCGCCACCAACCTGGTGGTGCAGGGGCTTCTGCCGCCGGAGGTGCGCGCGCTCTACGGCCTCCGTTGGACCAGCGCGCACGCGCTCGCGTTTCGAGCGATCACCGCTGCCGTTCGCCGATCGCAGCGCGTCGTCCCCGACGGGATCCGGCTCGGCGATAACCGCGATCTCCACGACCTGGTGATCAAGACCGAGCGAAGTCGCATCGCACGCGGTCGCGCGACGATCAACCTGCCTGCCGCCAGTTAGTGCAAGGTCGGCGTCAGAACGTGCAAGGTCGGCGTCAGAACGTGCAAGGTCGGCGTCAGAAGGGGCGGAGGAGCCAGCAGCGGCCCTCGCCCTCGGCTCGGGTCATCACGATCGTGCCCTCGTTGTCGCCCTTCGGCGCCAGCTCCCGTCGCAGCCTCTCCGGCACCACGGCGACCCCGCGCTTCTTGATGGTGAGCCGGCCGATCCGACGCTCGCGCAGGGCGGCGCGCAGCGCCTTCGTCCGATACGGCAGCTCCTCCAGCACCTCGTAGGTCTTCGCGAAGGGACTGAGGAACGCATCGGCGGAGGTGACATAGGCGATGTGCGGATCGATGAGCGTGCCGCGCACCCCGGCCGCCACCGCTTGGACCAACCCCGCGCGGATGACCGCCCCATCGGGCTCGTACAAGTAGTCGGCCATCGGCCCGACTGCGTCGGTGCTCTCGTCCTCGTCCGTCAGCGTGGCGAGACCGCCGTCGCCGATGACCGTCGCGCGGCGGCGAGTCGTGCTGAGTCGACCCGACCAGAGCGCCGCCTCCTTGACCTCGCCGTGATCGCTGACCCACTCGCCCTCGACGCCCTCGGGAATGCGCTCGTGCGGAATCCCGGGCGCGACCTTGACGCAGGCGTCCCGAGCGAAGAGCTGCTCGATGAGCGTCCACGGCGGGCTCCAGTCCTCGGGGTTGAAGGATCGACCGCGTGCGGACCGCCGGGCGGGGTCGGCGTAGGCGACGTCGAAGGGGGAGAGGTCGATCTGCGTCGCGTCACGCTCCGCCACCGCGCCGCCGAGCTCGAGGGCGGCCAGATTCGCCTGCGCGACGGCGACTCGAACCGGATCGATGTCGATGCCCACCACCGTCAGGCCGGCGCGGGCCGCCGCGATGAGGTCTCCGCCGACGCCGCATCCGAGGTCGATCAACGTCCGGAGGTCCGCCGCGCGGAGCCGGCCGGCGCGATGCGCCGCCACCGACCGCCGGGTGGCCTGCTCGAGGCCGTCGGGGGTCCAGTACATCCGTGCCGCGTCCTCGCCGAACTTCGCGACGGCACGATGCCGCAGGTCGACCTGGGTGAGGGCGGCCGCGACGCGCTCGGGCGCGTACCGCCGACGCAGCTCGGCCCCGACGTTCAGGTCGAAGTTGGCTGAGCGATCCGTGGTCGAGCGCGACTCGGCCTCGGCGAGCAGTTCCTGGCCCTCGGGGGTGAGCAGCCAGGTCAGCGTCGCGACGTCCACGGCTCCTCCTCCCTGACCGTTCCGATACGGGACCGCCCCGTCTGGCACTCGTTTGCTCCGAGTGCTAGTTTTTGCGTTGGCACTCTCGCCTTGAGTGTGCCAGCAAACGAGGCCTGGCCTCGCCATTACTTAGCCCACAACACTGCGAAAGTGGAGGTCGATCGAACGTGTCGATCAACATCAAGCCCCTCGAGGACCGGATCGTCGTCAAGACCCTCGAAGCCGAGCAGACCACGGCCTCGGGTCTGGTCATCCCGGACACCGCCAAGGAGAAGCCCCAGGAGGGCGAGGTCCTGGCCATCGGTCCCGGTCGCATCGACGACAACGGCAACCGCGTTCCCCTCGACGTCGCCGTGGGTGACAAGGTCATCTACAGCAAGTACGGCGGCACCGAGGTCAAGTTCGGTGGCCAGGAGTACCTCATCCTGAGCGCCCGGGACATCCTCGCGATCGTCGGCTGACCGTCATGCCCAAGATTCTTGAATTCGACGAGCAGGCTCGCCGCTCGCTCGAGCGCGGTGTCGACGCCCTCGCCAACGCGGTCAAGGTGACGCTCGGCCCCAAGGGCCGCTACGTCGTCCTCGACAAGAAGTGGGGCGCTCCCACCATCACGAACGACGGCGTCACCGTCGCTCGTGACGTGGAGCTCGACGACCCGTTCGAGAACCTCGGCGCGCAGCTGGCCAAGGAGGTCGCCACCAAGACGAACGACGTCGCGGGTGACGGCACCACCACGGCCACCGTGCTCGCCCAGGCGATGGTGCACGAGGGCCTCCGGGCCGTCGCCGCCGGCGCGAACCCGATGGGTCTCAAGCGCGGCATCGACGCCGCGGTCAAGGCCGTCATCGACGAGCTGAGCGGCGCCGCGCGCGACGTTCAGTCCCGCGACGACATGGCCTCGGTCGCGACCGTCTCGAGCCGCGACGAGCAGATCGGCGACCTGCTGGCCCAGGCCTTCGACAAGGTCGGCAAGGACGGCGTGATCACGGTCGAGGAGTCCAACACCATGGGCACCGAGCTGGAGTTCACCGAGGGCATGCAGTTCGACAAGGGCTACCTCTCGCCGTACTTCGTCACCGACGCCGAGTCGATGGAGGCGGTCCTCGAGGACCCGTACATCCTGCTGCACCAGGGCAAGATCTCCTCGATCCAGGAGCTGCTGCCCCTGCTCGAGAAGGTCATCCAGTCGGGCAAGCCGCTCTTCATCCTTGCTGAGGACGTCGAGGGCGAGGCGCTGTCGACGCTGGTCGTCAACAAGATCCGTGGAACCTTCAACGCCGCTGCGGTGAAGTCGCCGGCCTTCGGTGATCGTCGCAAGGCGATGATGCAGGACATCGCGATCCTCACCGGTGCCCAGGTGATCGCTCCGGAGGTCGGGCTGAAGCTCGACCAGGTCGGTCTCGACGTGCTGGGCACCGCCCGCCGCGTCGTCATCACCAAGGACAACACCACGATCGTCGAGGGTGCCGGCGACGCTGCCGCCGTCGCAGGTCGGGTCGCCCAGATCAAGGCTGAGGTCGAGGCCTCCGACTCGGACTGGGACCGCGAGAAGCTCCAGGAGCGCCTCGCCAAGCTCGCCGGCGGCGTCTGCGTCGTCAAGGTGGGTGCCGCGACCGAGGTCGAGCTCAAGGAGAAGAAGCACCGGATCGAGGACGCCGTCTCCGCGACGCGTGCCGCGATCGAGGAGGGCATCGTCGCCGGTGGCGGCTCGGCCCTCGTCCACGCGGTGTCGGTTCTCGACGGTGACCTCGGCCTGACCGGTGACGAGGCTGTCGGCGTGCGCATCGTGCGCAAGTCGGCGGACGAGCCGCTGCGCTGGATCGCCGAGAACGGTGGCGAGAACGGCTACGTCATCGTCGCCAAGGTCCGCGAGGGCAAGACCGGCTACAACGCGGCGACCGGCGAGTACGGCGACCTGGTGGCCCAGGGTGTCCTCGACCCGGTCAAGGTGACCAAGTCGGCGCTGACCAACGCCAGCTCGATCGCCTCGATGCTGCTCACCACCGAGACGCTCGTGGTGGACAAGCCGGTCGAGGAAGAGCCTGCGGCTGCCGGCCACGGGCACGGTCACGGCCACTGAGCACGGAGGTCGAGGAGGCGCGAAGCGCCATCGCGAAACCTGATGCGCGCGGATCCCTGCGGTTCCGGGCGCTTTGCTCTTCTGCTTAAGTGGAGCCGTGGCGAACCTCGTGGTCGTGATGGGCGTGAGCGGGTCGGGCAAGTCCGTCGTGGGCGCCGCGCTCGCACAGCGGATCGGGGTGCCCTTCGAGGACGGCGACGACCTGCACCCGTCCGCGAACATCGACAAGATGATGGCCGGCCACCCGCTCGACGACGAGGACCGTCGCCCGTGGCTCATCGCCATCGGGGCCTGGCTGGCCGACCACGCCGAGGGCGGCGGCCTGGTCAGCTGCTCGGCACTGAAGCGCAGCTATCGCGATCTGATCCGCAGCGAGGCCCCGGACGTGGTCTTCGTCCATCTCTCCGGTGACCGCGAGGTGATCCGGCGACGCCAGGCGACGCGCCCAGGTCACTTCATGCCGGCGTCGCTCATGGACTCCCAGTTCGACACCCTCGAGCCGTTGGCGCCGGACGAGCGCGGCTTCGTCGTGGACATCGGGGCGCGCATCGACGATGTCGTGGCTCGAGCCGCGGAGGGTCTCGACGGGGTTGCCTGAGCCTACGGAGCGGCGATCCCTGCGTCCCGGCGGTACCTTATTCGCAAGTCATATCGCGGAGGACCGATGCACGAGATCTTCAACCCGTGGGGCAACCCGATCACGTACGCGATCCCGTTCTTCCTGCTGTCGATCGGCATCGAGCTCGCCGCGCTCAAGTGGCTCGACCACGACGACAACCTGACCGGCTACCTCGGGCGCGACGCCCGCACCTCGGTCATGATGGGTCTCGGCTCGTTGGTCACCACGACCCTGGTCAAGATCGCGATGTTCGTGGCCTACATCGGGATCTGGACGTACGTAGCTCCGTTCCATGTGCCGACGACCTGGTGGGGAGTCCTGGGATCCGTCGTCGTCGTGGACTTCCTCTACTACTGGAAACACCGCTTCGTGCACCGCGCACGCGTGGGCTGGGCGGCCCATCAGGCGCATCACTCCAGCGAGTACATGAACTTCGCGACCGCCCTGCGGCAGAAGTGGAACCCCTGGTTCGAGTTCGTCTTCTTCCTGCCGCTGCCGTTCATCGGCATCTCCCCGCTCAGCCTCTACGTCGCGTTCAGCATCAACCTGATCTACCAGTTCTTCGTGCACACCGAGATGGTCGGGAAGCTCTGGAAGCCGGTCGAGTTCGTCTTCAACACGCCCAGCCATCACCGGGTGCACCACGGCTCCGATCCGGAGTACCTGGACAAGAACTACGCCGGCATCCTGATCATCTGGGACCGAATGTTCGGGTCGTTCGTCGAAGAGAGGCAGCAGCCCCGCTACGGGCTGACCAAGCCCAAGGACACCTACAACCTCATCGCGCTCCAGTGGGGCGACTACGCCGAGCTGTGGCGTGACGTGCGCGCTGCCGAGAGCTGGCGCGACCGGCTCGGCTACCTGTTCGGGCCGCCGGGCTGGGAGCCGCAGCGGACCGTCGAGCCGGTTCGCGAGTTTTCGGCGTCGTAACAACGGCGGAACCGCCCCGCCATCTGCGCCCGGCATCGTGAGCGCATGGGAGATTCGATTTTCTACCGCGTGCGGACTCGGGTACCGGAGGCGCCGGGGTCGTTGGCGACGCTG
Source organism: Marmoricola sp. (assembly GCA_051952795.1). Lineage (GTDB taxonomy): Bacteria > Actinomycetota > Actinomycetes > Propionibacteriales > Nocardioidaceae > Marmoricola. Next base: position 2,024 of record JBQCJL010000397.1, on the reverse strand, counting down.
GCGAAGACATGTGGCGAGGCCGGGGTCAACATCCTCGGGCTGCAGATCTATCCCGACCTCGGGTCGGTGACGGACGACCTGGTGATCAGGGTTCCGGAGGGCTGGTCGCAGGCGCAGGTCGTGGCCTTGGTGCGGTCGGCCGGGGGAACCGAGATCGCGGTCCGACCGTGCGAGCCCCAGGAGCTCCAGGACCAGCCGACCCGATGGCTCGCGGCCGTCCGGACCCTGCTCGAGGACCCCACGCGGCTCGATGAGGAGCTCGCGGCGCTGGTGGGGGATCGCTCGTCGCTGTCGGCCACGGAGGAGGTCCGCGTGGCCGCCTTGAAAGGGATCGTCGAGACCTTCGATCAGTCGGCCACGCCGCCGCCCTCGTTGGATGCCGTGATCAGCTATCGCGAGTCCGAGTACGAGGTTCGCGCCGTGGTCGGGCGGGGGACCGTCGGAGCGGGGAGCTGGCAGCGACTGGACGATGCGACCGCTCGCGGCTACCTCGAGGTCGCGCCCGCGTGGCAGCGCATGGGGGTCGGGCGTCAGCTGCTGCGCAAGCTCTGCGGACTCGCGGCTGGGGCCGGCTTCACCGAGCTGCTGTTGGTCGCCCCGGCGAGCGAGGACGGCTTGGTCCCGCTGCTCGCCGCGACCGGAATGCGGGGGCGGATCAAGCTCACCGCCGAGGGCCTGCAGGTACGGATCAGCTTGAGCGAGGTGCGACCGCTACGGGTGCCGCTGGAGGCGTGAGGGGGACACGGCGAAAGCCCGTAGAATGGGGTCTCGCCCCACGGGGATTGCCATTCTGGGAAGGTCGCCATGTCTTTCGATGCGTCAGGGGTTCCCGACAAGTTCGCCTCGATGGGTCTGACCTACGACGACGTCCTGCTGCTGCCGGGCGAGTCGGACCTGGCGCCCACGGACATCGACATGACCTCCCGCCTGACGCGCGAGATCTCGCTCAAGGTTCCGCTCATCAGCGCCGCCATGGACACCGTCACCGAGTCACGGATGGCGATCGCGATGGCGCGCCAGGGTGGCATCGGCGTGCTGCACCGCAACCTGTCGATCGAGGACCAGGCCTACCAGGTCGACCTGGTCAAGCGGACCCAGACCGGCATGATCCCCAACCCCGTCACCATCGGACCGGAGGCGACGCTGGAGGAGCTCGACCGCATCTGTGGTGAGTACCGCGTCAGCGGACTCCCCGTCGTCGGGCTCGACAACCAGCTCCTGGGCATCATCACCAACCGCGACCTGCGCTTCACGCCGGTGGCCGAATGGGCGACGACCAAGGTGGACGAGGTGATGACGCCGATGCCGCTGTTCACCGCGCCGCTCGGCATCTCGCACGACGACGCCACCGCGCTGCTGCGCAAGCACAAGCGCGAGCGGCTCCCGATCGTGGACGACCAAGGCCGCCTCGCCGGCCTGATCACGGTGAAGGACTTCGTGAAGTCCGAGCAGTTCCCGAACGCCAGCAAGGACGCGAACGGTCGTCTCATGGTCGGCGCCGCGATCGGCTATTTCGGCGATGCGTGGGAGCGTGCCACGACGCTGATCGACGCGGGCGTCGACGTGCTCGTGGCGGACACCGCCCACGGACATGTGCGGATGCTGCTCGACATGGTCCAGCGCCTCAAGAGCGATCCGGCCACCAAGCACGTCCAGGTGATCGGCGGAAACGTGGCCACCCGCGCCGGCGCGCAGGCCTTCGTCGACGTGGGCGCCGATGCCATCAAGGTGGGCGTCGGGCCCGGGTCGATCTGTACGACGCGTGTGGTCACCGGTGTCGGTGTCCCGCAGGTGACCGCGGTCTACGAGGCGTCGCTGGCCGCGAAGCCGGCCGGCGTTCCGGTCATCGCCGACGGCGGCCTGCGCTACTCCGGGGAGATCGCCAAGGCGATCGTCGCGGGGGCCGACACCGTCATGCTCGGCTCGCTGCTGGCCGGTTGTGACGAATCACCGGGTGAACTGGTGTTCATCAACGGAAAGCAGTTCAAGTCCTACCGAGGCACGGGCTCGCTCGGTGCGATGCA
>JBQCJL010000396.1:0-5239 GCA_051952795.1 Marmoricola sp. | reverse complement strand
AGAGTGTCGCCGCGGGCCTTCCACTGGGCGGGGCTCATGAAGCCGGAGCCTGCGAGGCTCACCGCGCCGACGTCCGTCGGACATGCCGGGTTCTTGAACTGAGCCGCGGTACTCGTCACCGCGATCGCGCTCGCCCCTGCACAGTTCAACGCGGCGGGCCCGAACGTGTGCGAGAACGTCGCGGTGGTGCTGGGAGCGAAGGCGAATCCCGACTTCGGGGTCGCGGTGATCGTCACCGGACTGTCGTCCGTGACGGCACCGGCCGTGACCGCGTAGTCGATGTCAGCCGTGTTCGTGCCCGTCCAGGACGGCGCGGTCGCGACCCCTGCCCCACAGGCCGAGTCGACGAAGGACACTCCAGGGGTCACCAGCGTGGGCGTGGGTGGCGGGGGCGGTTGGACCTGACCACAGTTCGCCGCCGCCGGTCCGAAGGTGTGAGCGAAGACGTTATTCGCGTCCGCGAGGAAGGCGAAGTTCGGCTTCGGCATGGCCGTGATCGTCACGGATGTGCCGTTCTCGACGCTGCCGCCAGTGACCGTGTAGGTGATGTCAGCCGTGTCGGCGCCCACCCAGGAAGGGTCGGAGGCGGCGCCATTCACGCAGGCCGAGTCGCTGAACTGGATGGCAGGGGTCACCACGCCGATACAGTCCGCGACCGTCGGCTCGGGGCTCAACCTGGGAGTGTTCGCGATGATGACCACCGACTTGCCCTGCCCGTCGGAGAAGGTCTCGCCGACATAGGCCAGCGCTCCCTTGACGAAGCCCGGCAGCGAGTCGTTGTCGACCCAGATGGGGTTCTGCCCCGTCTGCAACCGCTCGGCCTTCCCGGCCTTGCCGACGTACTTGCACACGTAGGACTTGTGCACGACGTCGGCCTGCGCGGCGGCAGAGCCTTCGACGACGAGGCTCAAGCCTCCCGACATGAGAACGAGTCCCAGCACGCCCAACAGTGCGGAGACCTTGCGAATGGGCATGTGGCTGCCACCTGACTTTTCGGCCATGAAGACCCCCCTCGATTGACCACCCTCAGCATCACCTAAACGGGCCCCGAGCGGATCGGCCGAAGGGGGAGATCGACCTAGCCTCTCCTGACCAACGCCCTAGGGACTTTCGCCCCTAGTGAGCCCGTTGCCCGCTATCCCCGGGCGGTCACCGACAGCTCCCCCGACGGCCCCACGACGACGGCGATCGCACCATCGCGGTCGGTCCGATGGACCTGCATGCCCGCCTGCCGCAACAGCGCGAGAGTCGAGGCCTTGGGCAGGCCGTACCGATTGCCCGCTCCTGCGGAGATGATCGCCTGCGTTGCCCCCAGCCGCGCGATGAGCGCAGGATCCTGCTTGGCCGAGCCATGGTGAGCAACCTTGAGCACGTCGATCTTGAGATCCGGATACGTCTTCGCGAAGAGCTCCTGCGATCCCGTCTCCTCGTCACCGCTGAGCAGCATCCGGATGCCGCGGACCTGGACCAGGATGACGACGCTCGCATCGTTGGGAGGCGAATCGGAGCTGGCGGGCGGTGCCGCGAGCGGTGCCAGGACCTCCCAGGTGACGTCGCCCGCGGTCTGCTGCTCACCAGGTGATGCGATGCGCAGCGGGATCCGGGCCGCCGCCGCTGCCTGCCGGACGAACGAGGCCCGGGCCGCGGGCTCGGCGAGGTCGGTGACTTCGATCGTGCTCACCCGCGCACTGTCCAGCACACCGGTCAGGCCGTTGACGTGGTCGGAATGGAAGTGGGTGAGAACCAGCTCCGGGACAGTGGTGACGTGGAGGTCCCGCAGGCACCGGCGCATCGCGTCCGGGTCCGGACCGGTATCGACCACCAGGCCGCGGCCGTTCCCGAGCTGCACCACCAGTCCATCCCCCTGGCCGACGTCACAAGCGATCATCGCCCAGCCGGCCGGGGGCCAGGCGCTGCCCGGGACCGTGGTGAGCGGTGCCACCAACGAGGCCGCGAGCAGCGGCAACGCGACCGCGGGCCGGTGCAGCACCCGGCCGAGCAGGACCATCAGGGCGACGCAGCACCCCGTCACGATGCCCAGCACGACGGCCGTCGCCGCCACCCCGATATCGGGGTGGGGCAATCCGGAGGCCGTGTGCGCCACCGCCACGATCCAGGACGCACACCAGGCGGCCGGCGCCGCGATCACCCGCCCGAGAGCAGGCAGAACGAGCTCGACGAACCCGGCGAGGAAGCCCAGCACGGTGGCAGGTCCGACGGCGACACCCGCCGCCAGGTTCGCCGGAAGCGCCACCAGGCTCAGCCGCCCGGACAGTGCCACGATCAGCGGCAGGCAGGCGAGGTAGGCCGCCAACGACACGGCGATGGTCTCCGCGAGGACGCGCGGCATCCAGCGCATCAGCGCATCCCGCCACACCGGCGCGACGAGGAGGATGCCACCCGTCGCCAGCGCGGAGAGTGCGAAGCCGGGCGACACCGCCAAGGCCGGGTCGAAGAGCATCACCCCGCAGACACATGCGCTGAGGGCGCGGAACCCCTCGCCGCGGCGGCCATGCCCGAGTCCGACCAACGCCACGCCGCCCATGACCGCGGCGCGCAGGACGCTCGGCTCGGCACGCGCCAGGAGCACCAGGAAGGCGATCCCGGCCAGACCCACGGGAACCAGTCCCCGGCCGCGGACCCCGCAGCATCGCGCGACCGTGAGCCACGCGGCGCCCAGCAGCACGAAGTTGGTCCCGGAGACGGCCAGAAGATGCGAGAGACCCGCGGCCTGGAAGTCGCTCTTCACCCCGGACGGCAACAAGCGCTCGTCGCCGTCGACCAACGCGGGAACCAGACCTGCCGCTGCCGTCTGCCCGTCGACCGCATGCTCGATCGCGTCCCGCAGGCGCGTGGTGATCCGGTCGGTGACCCCCGGCGGCGCCAGGAATCGGGGGGACGTGCTGACCAGGACGGTGGCCGCGCTCTCGGCGAACGGTGAGGGTGCCAACCGACCCCACAGCTCGTAGCGCGCTCCCACGCGGAGGCGCATCGCGTCCTTCGCCGCCAGGGCCAGCACAGCCCCGACGGCGGCCGTCGAGCGCCGGCCCCGCGCCTCGACAGCGCTCACCTGAACGCGGACGGTGGCCCGGTCCTCGGTCTGCCCGGGCCTCAGCCGGGGCTCGTCACGGACCTCGACCACCAAGCGCGCGACCGCACGCTCCTTCGCCGTCACCGCCAGCCACGAATCCTGGACGACGGCGCCGCGCAGGGCGACGACGAGCGCGACGGCGAGGCTCAGCAGCACAACCGCGACGAGTGTTCGCTGGGCGCGGCCGGGCTGCGCGCGACGGAGCACCACACACAAGCCGATCAGAACCAGGCCGATCAGCGGAAGCCTGCCCGCCGACGGGATGGCATTGCTCACGATCGCGCTCGACCACGCCGCCGCCGCCAGCACCGGCAGGCGGAGGTCCGGCGGTCCGGACTCGGTCACAAGCCGACGAGCGGCTTGAGCTTCGCGAACGTCTTGGGGCCGATGCCGTCGATCTCCTCCAGCTCCTCGACTCCGGTGAACGAGCCGTGCTGCTGCCGCCAGGTCACGATGCTCTTGGCCGTGACCGGGCCGACGCCGGGCAGAGCGTCGAGCTCCGCCTCGGTCGCGTGGTTGAGGCTGACCAGCGCGGAACCTCCGTGAGCGCCCGAGGTGGTGCTCGGCGACGCCGCTCCGACGACGATCTGCTCGCCGTCCACGAGCACCCGCGCAAGATTCAAGCTCGCGACGTCGACGCCGCGCTTGGCACCGCCTGCCGCCTTGACTGCCTCGAACACGCGTGAGCCCGGCGGAAGGGTGACCACGCCCGGGCGCCGGACTGCTCCCGTGACGTCCACCACGACCGTGGCGGCCGCGCGCGTGGCTCGCACCAGCGGGGCATGGACCACCGCAGCAGCCTTGACGGGGGTGGCGGCCGCCGCACTCGACCGGAGGGCCAGGACAGCGACGGCGCACAGCCCGAGGGCGCCCACCAGGGCGACCAGCCCGAGCTCTCGCCCACCGAGCGCGATGCGGCCACGCACCGCCAACGGCAGTCGATCGGATATCCAGGCGCTGGCGAGCTCGGCCCTGGTCAACGAGCGACGGCGGTGGCGCCCCAGATCGTGAACCATGCCCTCACGCTAGGAAGAGAGCACCGCCCACCGGATGCTCGCCGCCGATCAGCTGTGAACAACCCGAGGGGCCGCCCTTGTGGACGACGGCTACGACGTCGATACCGGAGCGACGCACACGGCGACCATGCCCGGGCCGACGTGCGCGCCGAGAACCGCGCCGATCTCTCCCACGCTGATCTCCCCGACGATCTGATCGTGGAGTGCCGACGACAGTCCCGCGGCGAGGTTGCTCGCGCGGTCGGGATTGGCGAGGTGCGCCACCGCCACCCGGGCCGGCCGGCCGGCATCCGCGGCGACAGCGAGCTCCTGGAGTCGCGCCAGCGCTTTGGTGGCTGTCCGGACGCGCTCCCGCGGCGTGATCCGGCCCTCCTCGATGGCGAGGATGGGCTTCACGGCCAGCGCCGAGCCGAGCAAGGCAGCCGTGGCGCCGACGCGCCCACCACGACGGAGGTACTCGAGCGTGTCGACATAGAGCAGCGTGGTCGTCGCGTCGCCCTGTTTCCGCGCCGCGTGGGCGATCGCCTCGCCGTCGAGTCCCGCAGCACGAGCCTGCTGCGCGGCCATGACCGCGAAGCCCGTCCCCATCCCCACCTGCCGCGAGTCGACGGCATGGACCGGGATCGGCGCCTGCGCGGCCGCGAGCTGGGCCGACTCGAAGGTTCCGCTGAGCTCGCCGGAGATATGGACGGACACGATCTGGTCGTGATCCTTGGCCAGCGCCTTGTAGATCGCGAGGAAGGCCTCCGGATTCGGACGCGAGGTACTCACCGGGGTCCACGCCTTCAGCGCCTCGGCGAGCGTCTCCGCGGTCACGCCGCCCGGGACGCCCTCGTCGTAAGCGGTGCCGCCGATGACCACCTGGAGTGGCACCACGGTCACCTCGTGCTCGGCGACCCAGTCGCACGACAGCGACGCGGTCGAGTCGGTGACCAGCGCGACCCGCGGAGGGCCCGAGCGACGACGCGCCATGCTCCTTCTCCTCGAAATCAGTTGGCCACGATGTTGACCAGCTTGGGCGCGCGGACGATGACCTTGCGCACGGTCAGTCCGTCGAGCGCCCGCTTGACCGCCTCATCGGCGAGGGCCGCGGCCTCGAGATCAGCCTCGTCGATCTGGGGCGAGACCTCTA
>JBQCJL010000395.1:0-2849 GCA_051952795.1 Marmoricola sp. | reverse complement strand
CGAAGGAGAGCCGCCCAACGAGCGGTGACGTCTGAACTAGGCCTTCTTGGCCGGAGCCTTCTTAGCGGGCGCCTTCTTGGCCGGAGCCTTCTTGGCGGGAGCCGCCTTCTTGGCCGGAGCCTTCTTAGCGGGCGCCTTCTTGGCCGGAGCCTTCTTGGCCGGTGCCGCCTTCTTGGCCGGAGCCTTCTTCGCCGGAGCCGCCTTCTTAGCGGGAGCCGCCTTCTTAGCGGGAGCCGCCTTCTTCGCCGGAGCCTTCTTAGCGGGCGCCGCCTTCTTCGCCGGAGCTGCCTTCTTGGCGGCCGCGGTGGTGGTCTTCTTCGCAGCCGCGGCGGCCTTCGCAGGAGCAGCCTTGACGGCGGCGGCACTGACTCGCGGAGCGGCCGGAAGCTTCGGAAGCTTCTTCGCGCCCGACACGACAGCCTTCAGCTCAGCGCCGGCGCTGAACTTCGGAACAGCGGTCTTCTTGGCCTTGATGCGCTCGCCCGTGCGCGGATTGCGGACGAAGCGCGCCTCGCGAACCTTCTTCTCGAACGAGCCGAAACCGGTGATGGCGACCTTCTCGCCCTTCGCAACCTCGCGAGTGATGGTGTCGAGCACCTTCTCCAGCGCCTCGGCAGCAGCCTTGCGGTTACCCTCGTAGCGCGCTGCAAGAGCGTCGATAAACTGACTCTTGTTCACAAGCTTCCCTTTCGTGAACGTCTCACATCGAGCCGAAGCGCTCGACTTTCTCTTTGCACGCTAAGGAAAAGTCGCGCGCGCCACAATGCTTATCCGCGCGTGTCGCCTCCGTAGTTTGCTCGCGGCATGGCACATTGCGCGACCGGTCGCTCTTGTATTCCGGGCTGGCGATATGAGAATCCTCCATGAAATAAGGCGATTCTCCCGACAATGCCGGAAGAACCGCCTTATTTCTCGAAGATGTGGGCCTCGGGTCAGGCGCCGACCTGAGTCCTCGGCTTGAAGGACGGGCGACTCGCCTCGAATGCAGCGATATCGGCCTCGTGACCCAACGTGATGCCGATGTCGTCGAGACCCTCGAGGAGACGCCACCGCGTGTAGTCGTCAATGGTGAACGGAGCCTCGATATCCCCGGCCCGCACCGTCCGACTCTCGAGGTCGACCGACACACGCGCACCGGGGTTCGCTTCGAGGTAGGACCAGATCTGCTCGACCACGGACTCCTCCACCTGCGCGGCCACGAGACCGGCCTTACCGGAATTGCCGCGGAAGATGTCGGCGAATCGGGCGGAGATAACCGCCTTGAATCCGTAGTTCTGCAAGGCCCAGACCGCATGTTCGCGCGAGGAGCCGGTACCGAAATCGGGTCCGGCCACCAGCACCGAGCCGGCCTTGTACACGTCCTGGTTCAGGATGAAATCCGGGTCGTTTCGCCAGGCTGCGAACAGCCCGTCCTCGAATCCGGTACGGGTAACGCGCTTGAGGTAGACCGCGGGGATGATCTGGTCGGTGTCGACATTGCTGCGCCGCAGCGGGACGCCGACGCCGGTGTGGGATGTGAACTTCTCCATGATGAATCCTTAGGTTTCGAGAGCCTCGACCAACGGTTACAGGTCGGCCGGCGAGGACAGCGTGCCGCGGATCGCGGTGGCGGCGGCGACCGGAACCGAGACCAGGTGGGTGCGCCCACCCTTGCCCTGACGCCCTTCGAAGTTGCGGTTCGACGTGGACGCGCTGCGCTCCTGCGGAGCGAGCTGGTCGGGGTTCATGCCCAGGCACATCGAGCAACCGGCGCCGCGCCATTCCGCACCGGCGGCCTCGAAGATCGTGTCGAGACCCTCCTCGATGGCTTGGTTGCGGACCCGGACCGAGCCCGGAACGACCAACAGACGCGTGCCCTCGGCGACCTGATGGCCCTCGATGATCTTGGCGGCGAGGCGCAGATCCTCGATGCGGCCGTTGGTACACGATCCGACGAACACGGTGTCGACCTTGACCGCACGCATGGGGGTGCCGGCGGTCAGACCCATGTACTCCAAGGCCTTCTCGGTGGCGATCTTGTCGACCGGGTCGGAGAAGTCCTCCGGCGACGGAACGTTCCCGCCGAGCGCGACGCCCTGTCCCGGGTTGGTTCCCCAGGTGACGAAGGGCGTCATGGTCGAGGCATCGAGCACGATCTCCTTGTCGAAGGTGGCGTCCTCGTCGGTCGCCAACGTGCTCCAGTGCGCGACCGCCGCGTCCCAGTCGGCGCCCTTGGGCGCCTCGGGCTTGCCCTCGATGTAGTCGAAGGTCGTCTGGTCGGGAGCGATCAGACCCGCCTTGGCTCCCCACTCGATGGACATGTTGCAGACCGTCATCCGGCCCTCCATCGAGAGCTCGCGGATCGCCTGACCGCGGTACTCGACGATGTAGCCCTGGCCGCCACCGGTGCCGGTCTGGGTGATCAGCGTGAGGATCAGGTCCTTGGCGGTGACACCCTCGGGCAGCGAGCCGTTGACGGTGACTGCCATGGTCTTCGGCTTGGCCTGAGGCAACGTCTGGGTGGCGAGCACGTGCTCGACCTCGGACGTGCCGATGCCGAACGCGATCGCGCCGAAGGCGCCGTGGGTGCTGGTGTGGCTGTCGCCGCAGACGATCGTCATGCCGGGCTGGGTCAGCCCGAGCTGCGGACCGACGACGTGCACGATGCCCTGCTCGACGTCGCCGAGCGGATGCAGGCGAACGCCGAACTCGGCGGCGTTCTTGCGCAGGGTGTCCACCTGCGTCTTGGAGACCGGGTCGGCGATCGGCTTGTCCCTGTCCAGGGTCGGGACGTTGTGGTCCTCGGTCGCCAGCGTGAGGTCGGGGCGACGTACGGAGCGACCGGCGAGACGGAGCCCGTCGAACGCCTG
>JBQCJL010000394.1:0-8988 GCA_051952795.1 Marmoricola sp. | reverse complement strand
GCCGGCGCGCAGACCGGTCACGCCAATGGCCGCCCGGCGGCCGCCAAGGGCACGCACGTGCTGCTCATCTCGATCGACGGCATGCACCAGAGCGACCTTGCTTGGTATGTGGCGAAGCACCCGAGCTCGACGCTGGCCAAGCTGACGCACCACGGCCTGCAGTTCACCAACGCGGCGTCCTCGAACCCCTCGGACTCCGACCCCGGTGGCACCGCCCTCGTGACCGGCGGCACCCCACGCACGACCGGCATCTACTACGACGTGGAGTACAGCCACAAGGTCGACGAGCCCGGTGCTCCCTGCACGCCCGGTCACGCCCCCACCGGCGGCGACGTCGTCTACGACTCGCCGGATGACGCCCTGCCCGGTGCCGCCGACCTCATCGACGGCACGCCCGGCGCCTTCCCGTCGTTCGACGAGAACGGCTCGATCTACCCGGGCGGTCACGACACGAACCCGGCCAAGATCATGAACCTGGTCAACGACGCCTCGTCCTTCGACACGACCACGTTCCCGGTCGACCCGGCGTCCTGCAAGAACATCATGCCGTGGGACTACCTCGGCGATAACACGATCTTCCAGGTCATCCACCAGGCCGGTCTGCGGACTGCTTGGTCGGACAAGCACGCCGTCTACATGTCCTTCAACGGCCCCGGCTCCAACGGCAAGAGCATCGACGACTTCTTCGGTCCCGAGATCGACTCGCAGGCCGTCGAGCCCAACGGCGTCCCGTATCCGCAGGACGACGACTGGGCACACATCGAGGCCGCCACCAAGCAGTACGACGGCTACAAGGTCAAGGCGATCCTCAACGAGATCGACGGCCGCGACCACTCCGGAACGAGGCACGTGGGCACGCCGGCGGTCTTCGGCATGAACTTCCAGGCCGTCTCCGTGGCGCAGAAGATCCGCTCCACCTCGGCCTCGCTGATCAAGAACGCCGACGGCAGCTACACCCCCAGCGCCCCGCAGCCCGGTGGCTACCAGTGGGTGAACGGCCAGCTGGTTCCCGGGCCGGTGCTCACGAGTGCTCTCGATTACGTCAACGCCCAGATCGCTCGCCTGGTCGCCGAGATCCACAAGGACGGCCTCGCCGGCTCGACAGCGATCGTGGTGACGGCCAAGCACGGTCAGTCCCCCCAGGACCCGACCAAGCTGGTCACGATCAAGGACGGTCCGATCGTCGACGCCATCAACGCGGCGTGGGCGACCACGCACCCGGGCAACCCGAAGCTGATCGTCGCCGGGACCAACGACGACCTGTGGCAGTCCTACCTGTCGGACACCTCGCAGGCGGCCGCCGACTTCGTGAAGAGCTACCTGTGGAACCACACCGCATCCGGCTTCGACGTGAACAAGAATCCGGTCACGGTGCAGCACTCCGGCTTGGCGCAGATCTGGGCGGGAGCTGACGCGGCGAGCTTCTTCGGCGTCCCGGTCGACGACGGCCGCTACCCCGACGTCTTCGGCAAGGTGCAGGAGGGCGTCGTCTACGCGAAGCCCACCAAGCTCGCCGAACACGGCGGCATGAACGCCGGCGATCGTCACGTCCTCATGGTCGTGAGCGGAGCCGGCATTCCGATCCAGGTCGACAACGCCGGCGTCGAGACCCGTCAGGTCGCGCCGACGATCCTGGCGCTGCTCGGCCTCGACCCGAACGATCTGAAGGCGGTTCAGTCGGAGCACACGCTGGTGCTTCCCGGCCTCTGAGCCGATCTCGTCCTCGATGACGAGCGCCGGGGGATCGTCAGCGACGGTTCCCCGGCGCGGCTCATTCCGGCCCGCTAGCGTCGACCCATGACCGGCCAGCCGCCCCTTCCCTTCGAGGTCTACCGCCCGGGGATCTACCTCCACGGCACGAAAGCCGATCTCGCGGTCGGCGACCTGCTGGTCCCCGGCCGGACGTCGAACTTCGAGCCTGGCCGACTGATGAACTACGTCTACTTCACCGAGACGCTCGACGCGGCGACCTGGGGCGCCGAGCTCGCCGCCGGGGAGGGCCGCGGGCGGATCTACATCGTCGAGCCCACTGGCGCGTTCGAGGACGATCCCAACGTCACCGACAAGAAGTTCCCGGGGAACCCGACCCGCTCCTACCGCAGCACCGAACCGCTGCGCGTCACCGGCGAGGTCCTTGCGTGGGGCGGGCATGCACCGGAGGCGCTGGCCGCGATGCGCGCAGGGGTGCGCTCGGCCCTGCGCCGGGGCTCGGCCGCCATCGAGGACTAGGCGCCGAAGGCGCAGGTGTCGATCGGGCCTGATCTGGGTAGGGACTCTACGTCCGATTCACCCGATGAAGGAGCGCCATGAACGACCATCTTGAGAACAAGGCAGAAGACCTCAAGGGCCGCGCCAAGGAGGCTGCCGGATCGCTGGCGGGCGATGACCAGCTGAAGGGCGAGGGCGAGGTCGACCAGCGCAAGGCTGGCCTCAAGGACAAGGTTGCGGACGTCAAGGACAAGGTCGAGGAGAAGATCGACGACGTCCTCTGACCGGAGGAATTGGTGACGGGGCGTCCTCGGGGGCGCCCCGTCACCTTTTCCCCCTCGCGACGCACGACCTCAGTTGCAGCTGCGGTCGTGCACCGTCGCTGGGCAGGTCTCGTCGTATGCGCCGACGTCGAGATAGCGCGGGTCGCAAATACAGCGAGGCTGACGTGCCCCCCTGCTCCGAGCGTCGCGCTCTCGGGTTCGAGAACCCAGGATCCAGAGCCGCTTCGCCCGCGGTTTGCGGTGCCGTGCGCCCGCCATCGTCATGAGACCTTCCCCAAGGCACCCCCCATTGGGCCCTTGCAAGTGATATGAACCCCGTACATATCACTTAACTGATGCCCCCATCAATCAAGACGGAGAAGACGGAGCAGGCCGAATCGAGGGGGATTCAGCCCGCTCCGCACGCGCAGCCTCGCACAATCGGAAGCGCCGAATCAAGCCAAGAACCCGAATTGTGACAAACCATTCGCGAAATCGAGACGGCTACGGCACGCCGCCCGGTTCGACGTTGTCGCAGATGAGCGAGACCACCGTGTCGACGTAGGTCAGTCGCGCTTGGCGACCCACCCCGGTGTCCCGCATCTGGACGGCGATGCCCGACAGGGCGCAGCCGACGAGTGCGCGCGCCGCGGAGTTCGCGTCCAGACCTGGGCGCAGATAGCCGCGCCGCTTCGCCTCCTCCAGGCCCAGGCCCAGGGTGGCGACGGCTGCCTCCAGGAGACCGAGGATCCGCTGGAGCAGCTCCTCGTCGATCGCGGCCGCGTCGAGGACGATGAGCCGGAGCAGCGCCGGATCGGAATCGCTGATCTGCTTGTCGAAGCTGTCGGCAAGTCGGGTGAGCTGCGTGCGGAACGCGGCCGCGGAGTCGACCTTGCCCAGGTCTCCCACCACGAGCCCGTCGAGGACCCGCACCAGGGCGAGGTCAACGACGTGGTCGAGGATGACCCGCTTGTTGTCGAAGTAGCGATAGATCGTGCCGTGGCCGACCCCGAGCCGTTGGGCGATGTCGGCGACCCCGGTCGCGTGATAGCCGCGCTCGGCGAAGACCTCGTAGGCCGCCTCGACGATCTCCCGCTTGCGCTGGGCGATCGCCTCCTCGGAGTGGGGCGGTCTGCCGACCGAGCGTCGGGACTGCTCGTCGCTGCCACTTCTCTTCTCGGACTCCGCGCTCACGTCCCTCGACTTTCGCTCATGACCTGCGGTCGACGCCATCCTGCCCCACCCCCGATGCAACTCCGGCGGCCAACCTGTAGTCGTCGTCGTCAAGGGGCGCGGTGGTCCGCGCCACGTATTCACGGACCAGACCCGGCCAGTTGGTCGTGATCCGGCCGCCGGCCTCCCGATACCAGCTCGAGCAACCGGTCCACGCGCTGTGGCTCAACCGCTCCTGTACCTCCGCGTCGAAGGTGGCGAGCGCCTCGGGGGTGACGCTGATGGCCGCACCGCGGCCGGCGCGCCGCAGCCGTGAAATCGCCTGGCAGATGTGCTCCGCCTGCGCCTCGAGCATGCCGATGATCGAGCTGCCGCCCAGATTGGTGTTCGGTCCGTACATCACGAAGAGGTTGGGGAACTCCGGCACCGAGATGCCGAAGTAGGCATAGGCACCGGACTTCCAGACGTCGGCGAGCCGGACGCCCTCCCGTCCCCTGATCTCCATCGGCGCCAGGAACTGCGTCGCCTTGAACCCGGTGCCGAAGATGACGACATCCGCCTCGTGCAGGGCGCCTGTGGCATCCCGGATCCCCGCCCGCTCGATGCCAGCGATGCCCTCGGTGACGACCTCGACGTCCTGGCGGTCCAGCGTGCGGTACCAGTCATTGGAGAACAGCAGGCGCTTGCAGCCCATCGGATAGTCGGGAACCAAGCGGCGCCGGAGGCCGGGATCCTTCACCTGGTGGCGCAGGTGCAGGCGCCATGCCCGCATCAGGATCCGGCTGAGCCAGCCGCCCTCCGTCAGCGTGTGGTTCAACTGCTCCGAGAGCACGAAGGTGCCCTTGCGCCCGAGCCGCTGGCTGCCGGGGATGCGCTGGAACAGAGCGTGATGGATACGGGTGTACTCGCGGTCGGCCTTCGGGACGACATAGGGCGCGGACCGCTGGAACACCGTCACCGCGGCGGCGACACCGGCGATGGCCGGGACGAATTGGATGGCACTGGCGCCCGTGCCGATGACCGCGACCCGTCGGCCCCGCAGGTCGACGTCGTGGTTCCACTCCGCGGAGTGGAACATCGGCCCCGCGAAGTCCGGGGCGCCGGGGATCTCCGGAACCGCCGGCCGCGACAGCTGCCCGACCGCCGAGATGAGGACGTCGGCGCTCAGCCGCTCGCCATCGGCCAGCTCGACCTCCCACCGGTGTTCGCCGTCGTCCCAGGTCGCCGCGACCACCTCGGAGTCGGCATGGACGTAGGGCGCCACGCCCAGCGCGGCCGTCTGCGCCTCGATGTAGTCGAGGATCTGCGGTTGCTTGGCGTAGCGATAGCTCCAGTCCGCGGAGGGCGCGAACGACCAGGAGTAGAGCGAGGAGGGGACATCGCACGCCGCGCCCGGATAGGTATTGGCGCGCCACACTCCCCCGACTCCCGGCTGCTTCTCCAGCACGGTGAGGTCGGTGATTCCCAGCTCCAGCAGCCGAGCGGCGATCGTGATGCCTCCGAACCCGGCGCCGATGACGATGACGGAGGGAGCTGACGAGTCGGTCATGGGCACGAGGCTAGACGCCGCTCAAGGGCTTGATCACATCGTCGGCGAAGCGGCGGATGCCTTCGAGCTTCTGCGCCAGTGAGCACTCCAAGCCGGAGTAGTAGGCCCAGGGCATGGTCATCACGTCGGTGATGCCAGCCGCCTCCGCGGCTGCGAACTGCTCCGGCAGGAAGCAGTCGGTGAGCGCGACGATGACGCTGAAGTCGCGGTCGGCGCCGATCTCCTCCCGGATCTCCGCGAGCCGTTTCGCGTGGATGGCGGCCTCCTCGGTCGTGTACATGTCGCCGATCCAGCCGTCGTAGCGGGCCGCCCGGCGCAGCCCGATCTCGGACAGCCCACCCACGTAGATCGGGATCGGCGCGGTCGGCGTCGGCTCCATCACCAGCCTCGGGGTCGGATAGAAGGCCCCGTCGTGGCTGTTCCAGCCGGGGGTCCAGAGTTCCTGGAGAAGATCGAGCGCCTCGTCGGTCCGGCGACCGCGCGTGCCGAAGTCCTGCCCCATCAGCTCGAACTCCTCCCGGCACCACCCCACGCCCACGCCGAGTGCGACCCGATTGCCGGACAGGACCGCCGCCGTGCCCACCGACTTCGCCACCTGGAAGGGGCTGCGCAGGGCCGCTACATAGACCGTCGTGTAGAAGCGGACGCGTGTGGTGACCGCGGCCATGGCGCCCGCAAGCACCCAGGGGTCGGGCCAGGGAGCGTCGTGGTTCCACCGCCGCGCTCCGTCGGGCGTGTAGGGGTACGGCGTCTCGAGGTGCTCCAGATCGACCAGGTGGTCAGGCATCAGGATGGCGTCGAACCCACAGTCATCCGCCGCGCTGGCGATCGCGAGGAGCTCGGAGACCGGCTGGAAGGCCACGTTGATCGAGAACCGCATGCCCCGAGACTAGAACGTGTTCTAGGCGCTGGGAAGCACTGGGCTGGTGGCCCCAGCCGATTGGAGGGGAGCCGGGACCACCAGGACAACGACGGCTGCGCGTGCCGATCGTCGGGAGGGTCGGTGCCTCGCACGGGTTGTGATCGTGTGGGGCACCAACAACCCCAACCTTCCCAGCAATCGAGCACCGTCACATCGGCTGTATGCCCCATAGGTGCTAGCACCAACGCACTACGCCGCGGGGGCTGGTGGTCAATTGCCCAGCCGCTCGGCACACTGGCGACATGGCTCTCCCGCTCCCACGGCTCCGCAAGGTCCCCGAAGGATTCGAAGGCCGCGACCCGGCGTTCATCCGACGGATGCTCCCCCGGTTCTGGCTGGTGCTGCAGGTCTACCACCGCCCCGAGGTCGACGGCTTCGACCAGGTCCCGGACGAGCCGGTGCTGTTCGTGGGCAATCACAGCGGCGGGGCCAACATCCCCGACACCTTCGTCTTCATGCTGGCCTACACGACCTACTTCACCATCGAAGGGCGGCCGCTCTTCGGACTCGCGCACGAGGTCATCACCCAGATGCCGGTGCTGGGGGACATCGTGCGGAAGCTGGGAGTCGTCCATGCCGGGCCCGACACCGCCCGCGAGCTCCTCGAGCGCGGCGCCAATGTCATGGTCTATCCGGGCGGTGACGTCGAGGCCCTCCGCCCGTTCCGGGACCGCAACAAGATCGTCTTCGACGGGCGCAAGGGATTCCTCAAGCTGGCCCACGCCGCCGGGGTCAAGATCGTGCCGGTGGTCGCGACCGGCGGTCACGAGACCCTCGTCGTCCTCAACGACGGCCGCGAGACGGCCAAGTTCCTGCGCCTCGACCGCCTCCTGCGGATCAAGTCGGTGCCGATCTCCTTCACGCTGCCGTGGGGCTTCGTCCCCGGCGATCTGCCGCACCTCAACCTTCCGACGAAGATCCGGATCCAGGTGCTGCCGCCGATCGACCTGCGCGAGCGGTTCGGCGACGATCCAGACTGGGACGAGGCCTACGACTACGTGACCTCGGTGATGCAGGTCGGGCTCTCCAAGCTGGCCGCCAAGTCCGTGATCCCGGTGCTCGGCTGATGGCGGCGCCCGTCATCGAGTCGATCCTGGTGCGGCGTCCCCTGGAGGTCGTCGCGCCGGTCGCCACCGATCCGCACAGCGTCCTCCCTCTGGTCGGCGGGTGGGGCCGCTTCGAGATGATCGAGGAGCGGCCCGACGGCACCGAGGAGTGGGACCTCTTCCTGGATGTGGGCACCCTGCATGTGGGTGGACGTGTGCTGGTGGAGCACTCGGGGACGACGCTGAGCTGGCGCGCCCTCCGTGGGACCCGGCACACCGCTGAACTGCTGGTCACCGCCGTGGACGATGCCACCACACAGATCACCGCCACCATGACCGTCGAATTCGACGGCATGGTGGCGGCGGCGATCACGAGCCGACTCGCCCGAGGCATCGTGAGTCGGCATCTCCAGGCGGGCCTTCAGGAACTGCGCCACTACCTGGAGTTCGAGAGGTGACGGTCTAGGTCGACCGCAACCCGGTCTGGTGTGACAGCGAGTCGCCGGTCAACGCGGTCGAGTCCGGCGCGGTCGCCTCAGCCGTCTGGTGGGCGACCTGTGCGGCCTTGTCCAGGCTGTCGCCGACCGTCTGGGCCGAGGTGCTCGTCCGCCGCATGACGGTCGTGCGTCGCTGCTCACCGTTCTGCGGATCCAGGAAGTACGCGGCGAGCGCACCCCCACCGGCCAACAGCGCGGCGCGACGGATCCGGTGCCGACGCGGCTTCTTGGCCTTCTTCGACGATCGGTTCGCTGCGCGTTGAGCCATGAGGGCACGTCCTTCCTCGGTGACGGCTTCGGTAACTGCTTGGGCGACCTCGCCGAGTCGCTCGCCTGCCTGCGACCCGAGGTCAGCCGACCTCTTCGCGAGTCGCTCGCCTGCCTGCGAACCGAGGTCAGCCGACCTCTTCGCGACCTGGGTGGCCACGCGTGATGCCGCGTCGGCAGCCTGTGATGCTGCCTGGGTGGCGTGGTCGGCGATGTCGCTGCGCTGCGCTGCTTCCGTGACGCTCGCGATCACAGCCCGCGCTCCAGTCTTTCGCTTTCGTCGTAGATGCACAGGAGGACTCCCTTCGAATCAGTGCTCTCGCTGGGGCATGTACCCATCTGCCACTGAGTTATCCCAACGGCGACGGTATCGTTCGGCTCGTAGGTGCTGGTCGGACCGGCCTCCGTCAGGCGCCCAGGTCCTCGGAGGCGGCGCTGTCCACACCGTGGTTGATCGCCTCCAGCAGCGCCGAGATGAAGGCGGGCAGGTCGTCGGGCTTGCGGCTCGTGATCAGGTTGCCGTCGACCACAACGCGTTCGTCGGTCCACTCGGCACCCGCATTGCGCAGGTCCGTCTTCAGACTCGGCCACGAGGTCAGGCTCCGGCCGCGCACGACGTCGGCCTCGACCAGCGTCCAGGGTGCGTGACAGATCGCCGCGACCGGCTTGCCGCTGGCGATGAAGTCGCGCACGAAGCCGACGGCGTTCTCGTCCTGCCGCAGGGCGTCGGGATTGGCGACGCCACCGGGAAGCACCAGGGCGTCGTAGTCACCCGGGCTCGCCTTCGCGATCACCTCATCGACCGGGAAGGTCTCAGCCGCGTCGAGGTGGTCGAAGGTCTGCACCTTGCCCTCGTTCACGCTGATGAGCCGCGGTCGGAAGCCCGCTTCCTCCACCGCGTTCCATGGATCGGTCAGCTCCACACGCTCCACGCCCTCGTTCGCGACCAGGAATGCAATCGTCTTGGTGTCAGTCATGCAGTTTCGTTACCCAGAGACGCACATGTACTAACCCGCCTGCGGATACGAGTCGGCGACGGCGATCCGGGTACGGGAGGGATCTG
>JBQCJL010000393.1:0-5793 GCA_051952795.1 Marmoricola sp. | reverse complement strand
GCGCCCGTGCGGGGGGGGGGTGCGCGGGTGGATCGGCCGTTGCGCCAGCGAGGGTGTAAGTTGGGGGGGGGGTGGGGCTGCAACCACAAGCCCGGGGGTTGTTGCTGATTGGAGAACAAACCGCACGGCGGCCATGAGCAACCGCCCGGCACGCTCGATGAGTTCGAGCGGTGACCGCAGCGGTCTACGGCTCACCCGCGCGGCATCCAGTACCGGCGGTAGGCAGCGGTTCCAGCGGCACCACCAGCGGCGAGCAGGACGCTCATCGCGGCGATGATCGTGGCGGTGTTGTTACCACCCGCGAGACCGGAGTCAATGCCGGTCGGCACGCCCGGGGGCTTGGTCGGCGTCGGGGTGGGGGTGGGGGTCACCTTGGTGGCCAGCGTGTTCGGACCACAGCTGGTCTGGCCGACCTGGCCGCTGACCAGCGAGGAACCCGTGAACTGCTGGGCCGCCGGCAGGACCTGCAGGTCGAGCGCGGTGACCGTGATGGAGCGGCCGTTGTCGCCGACGACCTGCTTGTTCAGCGTTCCGCTGAGAACATTGGCGTTCAGCTGGTCGGTCAGCGGCTTCAGCTGCGCGACCACCTGGGCGATGATCTGGTCCTGGATCGTCTGCAGCGTGGTGCCGACCGGAAGGGTCACACTGCTCAGCGGGGCCAGCGGGCCTGATGCCAGGCCGTTGAGCTCAGCCTTGACGTCGTCGACCAGGATCTGGGTGATACCGGCCAGGTTCGTCACGATCGGCGTGTTCGGCGCAGGCTGGGCCGGCAGCGTGATCAGGTTGACGGTCTGGCCGCCGAGGGTCGCGCTGATGGCGGAGGCGGCGAGGTTGGACGTGCCCGACGCCGCCGTCGGCGTGGCCTGGCAGCTCGACGCGATCGCGCTCAGGGTGCCACCGAGCTGGACGTCGAGGGGAGTACCCGCGAGCGCGCTGCTGATGGCGCTGATGAGGTTCGCCTGGACGGGCTGGATGATCGCCGAGATCACCGGGTCGAGTCCACCCAGGGCGGTCGCGGGATCGATGCCGACCGAACCGAGGTTGAGGTTCCCCAGGCCGATCGTGACGGGCGTGCCCGAGGTGATGTTGCAGCTCTTCTCGCCGACCTCGGCGATACCCGAGCCGGTACCGGCGATGCCGGCACACGCGTAGGAGTTGCCGTTGGAGAGCGCGTGAGCCTCAGCCGGGGCGACGCCGACACCGGTCAGCGTGTTCTGCGGCAGAACGCCAGCCAGGTTCGGAATCGTGCTCGAGTTGTTGGCGGTCTCCTTGGTCCCGTCGTTCGTGGCGGTGACCTTCTGGGTGATCGCGGGGGTGCCGCCGATCGTCAGGATCAACGACTGGGCCGTAGATTGGGTAAAGGTGCCTGCCGCGATCGCGGGACCGGCCGCGAGCACGGCCACAGAGACGACCCCCAGGGCAGCTCCAGCCTTCAAGAATGTGCGCTTCACTATGAACTCCCTCGTAATTTCGTCCTGTGCCCAGGCAGCACTCAGGCGTCTGAGTCTGTACCCGTCAACGAGCATGCTAGCGATATGTAACGGGTGTTTGCACCCCATCCCACCTGTCACCCGAGATGTCAACCGTTTCAGGTTGCGTTCAGGATTCTCTCAGACGGGCCCCCGAGAGCTCTCAGCCGGCCTTCTTGTCCTTCTTCGCCTGGTCCACGCTGCGCTGGAGCGCGGCCAGGAGATCGACCACTTCGCCGCTCGTCCGCGTCGCCGTCGGGGGCCTCACCAGCTCGCCTCCGCTGATCTTGGCCTCGACGAGCGCCTGGACCGCGGTGCGGTAGTCGTCCTCGTACTCATCGGCGTCGAAGTCGCCGGCGAGGGAGTCGACCAGCATCTTGGCCCTAGCGACCTCCTCGGGCTTCGCCGAGTCCTCGGGGTCGACGGCGAAGTCGGGCTTGCGGACCTCGTCGGGCCACATCATCGTCTGCAGCACGATGACGCCGTCGCGCACCCGCAGCACCGCCAAGGACATGCGCTGGCGCAGCGACACGGTCACCAGCGCCATCCGATCCGCCTCGAGGAGAGCCTCCCGCAGGAGGCTGTAGGCCTTCTGCGCGGTCTTGTCCGGCTCGAGGTAGTAGCACTTCTCGAGCAGCATCGGGTCGATCTGATCGGTGGGGACGAAGCGGGTCACGCTGATCTCGCGACTGCTGGTGGCCGGCAGGTCGGCGAAGTCCTCGTCGGTCAGGACGACCATCTCGCCGTCCTCGGTCTCATAGCCCTTGGCGATGTCGGCGTAGTCGACGAGCTCGCCGTCCAGGCTGCAGACCCGCTGGTAGCGGATCCGACCACCATCGGTCGCATGGACCTGCCGGAACGTGACGTCCTTGTTCTCGGTCGCCGAATAGAGCCGCACCGGAACGTTGACGAGCCCGAAGCTCACCGCTCCCTTCCAAATTGCGCGCATAGGTACAGGATGACCCCATGCGCCCCATGCTTGCCACCCGTGGGCAGCAGCCGCCGCTGGGGAGCGACTGGCTGCACGAGATCAAGTGGGACGGCTACCGGGCCCTCGTCGAGGTGCGTTCCGGCGTCGTCACGGTGACCTCGCGGACCGAGCGCACGGTTACGGGCGCCTTCCCGGAGTTCGGCGCGCTGGCCGATCTGCCGGGTGATGTGGTGCTGGATGGAGAGATCGTGGTGTTCCGCGAGGGAGTCCCGGTGCTGCATGGTGTCGCGGAGCGATTCCAGGTGAGCAATCAGCAGCGAGCTGCGGCGCTCGCCGAGGTCTTCCCGGCC
This sequence comes from Marmoricola sp., assembly GCA_051952795.1. GTDB lineage: Bacteria > Actinomycetota > Actinomycetes > Propionibacteriales > Nocardioidaceae > Marmoricola. The sequence goes on along the minus strand of JBQCJL010000393.1, from coordinate 3,043 downwards.
ACCTTCATGGTCTTCGATCTTCTCGAGTGTCTGGGCGAGTCCATCCTCGACCGGCCGCTCGAGCAGCGTCGGCAGCTCCTCGAGGTCCTGCCTCTCGAGACCACCGAGGTCGCCCGGATCTCGCCGGCCTACGACGACCCGACCGCGCTCATGGAAGCCGTGCGCGCGCAGGGGCTCGAGGGGATCGTGAGCAAGCGCCGACTGTCGTCGTACCGACCGGGAGTACGCAGCCCGGACTGGTTGAAGTTCCCCCTCCGGGACTCAGCGTCGTTCGTCATCGGCGGTTACCGCTGGGAGAAGGGCAGCCGCCACCGGATCGGATCGCTGATGCTGGGCGAACCCACGGCGGACGGGATCGTGTACCGCGGTCGGGTCGGTCTTGCTGTGCCGGCCCGCACCGAGCGCGACCTCGCGCAGCGCCTCGAGGGCACCGAGCTCGATGCGCCGGCGTTGATCGACGTTCCCGGGTCCGAGCTTCGCGACACGACGTGGGTGCGACCTGAGCTGGTGGTCGACGTCGAATTCCTGGAGCGGACGGCCGACGGCCGGTTGCGCCATCCCACGTACCGTGGAGTGCGAGGCGATCTCGCGCCCAGCGATCTCGCATAGCTGCGAAGGGAACCAGCGTTCATGACTGTTCACGAGGTGACGAGCGAGGGTTTCGACGCCTTCGTCGCAGAGCACGACATCGTCCTCGTCGACTTCTGGGCCGAGTGGTGCGGCCCCTGCCGGGCGTTCGCTCCCGTCTTCGAGGCGGCGGCCGGCCAGAACGCGGACATCGCCTTCGCCAAGGTCAATACGGAGACCGAGGTCGAGCTCGCGGCTCGCGCCCAGATCACCTCCATCCCCACGCTGATGGCGTTCCGCGACGACATCCTGGTCTTCTCACAGCCTGGCGCGCTCCCGGCCGCCTCGCTCGCGGAGCTGATCGGTGCGATCCGCGGTCTCGACATGGACGCGGTGCGTGCGCAGATCGCCGCCGGCGCGGCGGCGGACGAGATCGACGTCGAGGCGTTGGCCGAGCGTCACGCGGCCGGGGAGTTCGTGCTCGATGTTCGCGAGGAGTACGAGTTCCTCTCCGGCCGGGTCCCGCAGGCCCACCACATTCCGATGAACGAGGTCCCGGCGCGCCTCGGTGAGCTGCCGCAGGCGCGGATCAATGTGATCTGCCAGAGCGGGAGCCGCTCCCGAGCGATCACCGATTACCTGCGGGGGCAGGGCTACGACGCCGTCAACGTCTCCGGCGGAACCGGCGCCTGGGCTGCACGAGGGTGGCCGCTTGAACGCTGAGGGTCAGGACGTCCACGTCGATGTCGAGGGCCGGACGCTGCGCCTGGTCAATCTCGACAAGGTGCTCTACCCCGAGACCGGCACCACCAAGGCCGAGGTGATCTCCTACTACACCCAGGTCGCTCCCGCGCTGTTGCCCGCGGTGGCGGATCGACCGGTCACCCGGGTGCGGTGGCCGCACGGCACCGGAGCGTCGTCCTTCTTCGAGAAGAACACGCCGGGTGGGACTCCGTCCTGGGTGCGGACCATGGACGTCGACACGTCCGGCTCTCGCACCGTGGACCGGGTGCCCGGCGTGATCCGGTATCCGGTGGTCGACTCGCTCGCCACGCTCGTCTGGCTGAGCAACCTCGCTGCCCTCGAGCTGCACGTGCCGCAGTGGCGCGCCGCCTCGGGTACCGGCTGTCCGGACCGGCTGGTCATCGACCTCGATCCCGGCGAGCCGGCCGGTCTGGGGGAGTGCGCGCAGGTCGCGTTGGCCGTCAAGGACTTCCTCGGCGGACTCGGGCTCGCCTGCGTTCCGGTGACCTCCGGCTCGAAGGGCCTCCATCTCTACGCCGGTCTGCCGCCGCAGGAGCAGTTCCCGCTTGACAGCAGCCAGGCGGCGCAGCTCGCGCACGACATCGCCGACAAGCTCGTCGAGCAGATGCCGCAGCTCGTCACCGCGACGATGACCAAGTCCAAGCGCGTGGGCAAGGTGTTCTTCGACTGGTCGCAGAACGTCGCCGCGAAGACGACGATCGCGCCCTACTCGCTGCGTGGCCGCAGGCAGCCGACGGTCGCAGCCCCGCGCACGTGGGAGGAGATCGAGCGCGGCGCCGCCGATCCCCTCGCGCTCGAGCATCTGACGTTCCGCGAGGTCCTCGACCGGCTGGATCGGGAGGGCGATCTCTTCGATCTTTCCCACTGAGTTGGGCAAACCGCCAGCCGGTCCCGCCCGCAGTGTTTGAGCCGACGTCCGCCGGGTAGGCCGGCCGCCATGACCGGGGTCGCGCTCTTGCAGTCCGTACTGGCTCTCCATCGCATCGGCATGACGGTGCCGAGAGCGTTGGAGCACGAGGCGGCCTCGCGCAACGGAGTCAGTCACGCCCTGGCCTCGCGGTGGCGCGCGATCCGCGTCCGCACGGGCGATCCGGTCGGCGCCGTGCGGCAGCTCTGCCTCGAGGCCGGAGATCGTCGCGATCGCTTCGCTCTGGAAGCGCTACGGCTTTGCCTCGAGAGTCCCGAGGCGGACCACGAGCGCATGCTCTCCGTTGCCGCGGACTATCTCGATCGAGAGCGCGCGGGCATCACCTCGGTCGCCGGTGCCGGAGCAGTGATCGCCGCGCTGAGCATGGCCGCGCCGTTGGCGGTCTGGGCCGTCCGCCTGCTGATGGCGGTCTGAGGTGGCGAGCCGCTCGTCGCTCCGCGTGATGCTCGCACTGGTCCTCGTTGCGCTTGCCGGCGGGAGTGAGTTGGAGCCGGCGGCGCGCCGGGCCGAGGAGGCGTTCGGTGCGCGAGGCTCACGGCAGCTCCGCACGATGCTGCAGCGTTGCGTGCCGGGTGCTGCTCCTCAGGTGACTCTGGTCCAGAGCCTGCTCAGGGAGGACGTCCCCGCTCGTGGCGGGCGGAGGTGGCTCGTTCTGGTGGGCTTGCTGCTGGCCGCCGTCGGTCTGACCCTCGCGGCGATCGCACTGGTCCTTCCGTCGACGACGGAGCTCGGGCTTGCGGGTTGGTGAGCGGACGAGCACCGCCGCGCTCGCTCTCGCGCTCG
>JBQCJL010000392.1:0-10038 GCA_051952795.1 Marmoricola sp. | reverse complement strand
AGCGCGTGTCGACGCGGATCGTTGCGGTGGGCGCGGGCCATCCGTGGTGGCTGTTGTTGAGCGCGCCGATCGTTGGCGGGCTGCTCGTCGGCCTGATGGCGAGGTATGGCTCGGAGAAGATTCGCGGCCACGGGATGCCGGAGGCCATCGAATCGATTCTGTTGGGCGGCAGCAAGGTGCAGCCTCGAGTGGCCGTGCTCAAGCCAGTCTCGGCGGCCATCACGATCGGGACCGGCGGTCCTTTCGGCGCTGAAGGGCCGATCATCATGACCGGCGGCGCTCTGGGAAGTCTTTTCGCGCAGTTCCTGAGACTCAGTGCGGACGAGCGGAAGACGCTGCTGGTCTCGGGATCAGCGGCCGGAATGGCGGCGACCTTCAACTCGCCGCTCGCCGCCACGCTGCTGGCTGCGGAGATGCTCCTCTTCGAATGGCGGCCCCGCAGTCTGATTCCCACCGCCGCTGCGGTGAGCGTCGCCACGGTGGTCCGATATCCGCTCCTGGGCCAGCGTGCGATCTTTCCGGTGGACGCGCCTCTGCATCTGAGCCTCGGCGTCTATCCGCTCTGCGTGGTCTCAGGGGTGATCTCGGCCCTTCTGGCGGTCGTGGCCACCGCCCTGGTCTATGCCGCCGAGGACGCCTTCCACCGCTTGCCGGTCCATTGGATGTGGTGGCCCGCGATCGGAGGAGCGATCATCGGCTTGGGTGGGATGGCCGTTCCCCAAGCGCTCGGCGTGGGCTACAACATCATCGCTGCGGAGCTGACCGGCTCCATCGGGATCGGGCTGGTGGTCGGGATCCTGGTGGTCAAGACGCTGATCTGGTCGCTTTCGCTGGGCTCGGGAACCTCCGGTGGGGTTCTCGCCCCGATCTTCATGATCGGGGGCGCGTTGGGGGCCCTGGAGGCGCACGTCTTCCCGGTGGTGGGGCCGGGGTTCTGGGCGCTCGTTGCGCTTGCCGGCGTGCTGGGAGGTGTGATGCGAGCGCCGTTCACGGGCATCGTGTTCGCTCTCGAGCTGACTCACCAGTGGGCGGCCCTGCTACCCCTGACGATGGGTGCGATGACTGCGTGTGGACTCTCGGTTCTGCTGCTGAAGCGGTCGGTCCTCACCGAGAAGATCGCGCGGCGTGGGTACCACCTCAGCCGCGAATACGACGTCGACCCTCTCGAGATCATGTTCGTCAGTGAAGTGATGACCACTGCGGTTCTGGCCTTCGGACCCGATGTCTCCGCGGGCGCGGCGTACGAGGCCGTGACCTCGCCTACTGATGACTATGCCGGTTGGCGCCAGCAGCTCTACCCGATCGTCAGCCAAGGGGAGTACTGCGGAATCGTCACCCGCGGCGACCTGTTCGCGGCCAACGAGGCCCGACCCCACGCAGTCGTCCAAGAGCTGATGCGCGGTCAATCTGTCGTGACGCACGAGAACCAGACCCTGAGGGCCGTGGCCGAGCAGATGGCCATGGCTGAGGTGGGTGCGCTGCCCGTACTCGACCATGCCACCGGAACCCGGGTCGTCGGAATCGTCACTCTACTGCAGTTGCTCGCGGGACGCCGCCGCGATCAGCAAGAAGCACGAGAGCGAGAGCGAATCTTCTCGCTCAGACTCATCGGCCGTTGAAGCCGCCGACGAACCGGGAACTCATCCTCGGAACGTCGCGGGCTCAAGGGTGCTCGTCATGGAGCCGTGCTGCCCGTAGGCCGCATGCATGTCACCGATCGAGGGTATTACTCGTAAAGCGATATAACCGAGAGAGCGAGACCCGGAGGTGAGGTGAGGTGACGCAAGAGCTTCGAGCGCAGCGCTCCGACCAGCTTCGCCCTACGCCGAAGTTGGGGCTGAAGCGAACTGTCAAGGTCTTGGGTCCGGGTCTGATCACCGGCGCGTCCGATGACGACCCCTCTGGCATCGCGACCTATGCCCAGGCCGGAGCGCAATTCGGATACCGGACGCTATGGACCGTTCTGCTCTGCCTGCCGCTGATGGTCGTCGTTCAAGAGCTGTGTGATCGCACCGCACTTGCCACCGGGAAGAACCTCGGCGAGCTCGTGGGTCAGAAGTACTCGCGGATTGCCCGGTCCGTGGTCCTGGTGCTCTTGGTAGCGCTTCTCGCCGCCAACCTGATCAACATCGCGGCTGACCTCATGGCGGTCGGCCACGGCTTCGGTCTTCTGCATTGGGGGCATCCCGCCTGGTGGAGTGGCGCTGCCGGGCTCGCGATCATCGCCACCGTCGCCCTTGGCACCTTCGAGGTCATCTCACGCGTGTTCCGCGTGCTGTGCTTGATCCTCCTCACCTATCCGATGGTGGTGGTCTCGGTCGACATCAACTGGGGCGACGTGCTCCGCGGAACCTTCGGCCTCGCTGGTGGCGGTTCGAAGGGCTTCTGGATGCTGGTGGTCGGGATCCTCGGCACCACGATCTCGCCATACCTGTTCTTCTGGCAGTCGGCCAATCGCGTTCAACAGATGGAGCAGCGTGAAGGCGAAGGTGAGGCCGCGCAGCTTGACCACCAACCGACGCGCCGTGAGGTGGCGCGCCGCCTCGTTCAGTCACGCCTCGACGTCGTCACGGGGATGGTGTTCTCCGAAGTCGTGGCCTTCTCCATCATCATCGCGACGGCGGCAACCCTCGGTAAGAGCTCCACCGCGATCAACACTGCCGCCGATGCCGCGCGCGCACTCGAACCCGTTGCGGGAAACGCGGCGGGCGTCCTGTTCGCCGCCGGTTTCATCGGCTCGGGAGTGCTCGCGGTCCCAGTGCTCGCCGGATCGGCTTCCAGCGCTATCGCCGGAATGACGGGGAAGGACTGGGGATTCAGCCGAACCCTCAGGCAAGCGCCTGTCTTCTACGGGCTCGTGGTGCTGGGAACCTTGGGTGGAACGTTGCTGAGCGTCTTCTATTCCAACCCCATCAAGCTGCTCGTCTTCAGTGCCGTGATCAACGGGATCGCAGCAGCGCCATTTCTCGTCGTGGTGATGCTGGTTGGCCACGACCGCGAGCTGATGGGCGAGCATCGGGTCGGCAAGATCACCGGAACCCTGGGCTGGCTCACCGTCGCTGTCATGGCTGTAGCCGGGGTCGTCGGAATCATCACGCTCTGAGTGCGGCGCTCCTCTGCTCGTACCGCCGCCAGTTTCCAACCATGCGAGGAGCGAGGTGCGTTCAGCCGACGCCGGACGGGCTTAACTGTGGACGGCGGTTGCCGGGACTCGGTCCGGGAGCGTCGCCACGTCGACGATCTCGACTCTGACCTGGTCCCGTCCTCGTTCCTTGGCGCAGAAGAGCGCCCGGTCCGCCGCGCTGAGCACGACGCCGAAGTCATTGGTCTCGACGGCTGAATCGGCCACGGCGAGGCCGATGCTGATCCTCACAGGACCCCTGCCGCGAATCTCCGCGGAGGCGACGGCGGTGCGGATGCGCTCGGCCACAGCGGTAGCTTCTTCAGGTCCGAGGTCGGGGAGAAAGACGCAGAACTCCTCGCCTCCGAACCGGGCGGCCAAGTCGCGGGCACGCAACTGCGAGGTCATGGCCTTCGCCACGGCTGACAAAGCCTCGTCACCGCCTAAATGCCCCCACCTGTCGTTGAATGCCTTGAAATGGTCGAGATCTGCGAACAGCACGGCCCACGGACGGCCGGATCGGTGACAGCGCGCGGCCGCGACGATCGCCAGTCGTCGCCACGACTCGAACCTCAACAGTCCGGTCTTGCCGTCGTGCTCAGCACGCTGTCGCAGAGGTTCGTAGAGCGCCGCTCGTTGGGTGATCGCGTAAACCGGCACCAGCAGCACGACGAACCACCCGCCGCCGGTCCAGATGGCGGCCGACAACCCGCCGACGAGCAGCACGCCGCCCTCGGTCAGGTAGAAGGAGGGCGAGCGCAACGTGTGGCGCAGCCAGACCTCATCGTCAGGGTGGTTGAGATAAGCGCTCCCATGAAAGAGAACGGTCTCGATGGCGATGAAGGCTGCTGCGGCCGCCAGGACCACCACAACGCCACTCAGGCCGTCGCCCTGCATCAAGTCCGTCTCCGTGCCGAGTCCGTAGCCGCCGATGATCGACGCACCTAGGCCAGCGAGGACGACGTAGGCGGCCGACCCGACCCACTTCCACGGAGGCACCCGCAGCCCGCGCCACCACGCATGGGCGTAGGTCACGCCTTCCACTGGTAGCAACCACCACGCGGGGAGCAGGATCGCAGCGGCGAAGGCCCATGCCGACAACCCCTTGTGGGGGCGTTGGCTATCAGACGCTCCACCCTCGACGATGCGTCCGATCTCGATGTTGAGGATGGACAACGAGACTAGGAGGCCTCCAGTAAGCAGCTGGGAGTGCGCCGCATGCGGCGCAGCGTCAGGCGACACGGATGGAAGGAGTAGTGCTCCGGCAACCGCGGAGGTCACCCAGATGCGGCACGCCAGTGGCGTCCGGCGGAACTCGGATCCGTGCAGGACAGCTGCGTCGACCCGAGGATTGCTCATGCGGCGAGAGTACGGCGACCGTCCGGCTCGCGTAGCAGGAACGGCCGAAGTGCTCCGCGGGATCGGTGCCGTCCGGGCGTGGAAGCGACAGGCTCCCGCGTTGGGATACGCAGGAGCCTGTCGGTCACGCTTTGTTGGTCAATTGACCTCGGCGCATTGACCGAGGGCCTTGCCGCCGACCTGGGTCGGACCGTAGCCAGGAGGAGCGCCCTCGACCGCGTCGCCCAGCTGGGGGGCGGGGCTCATGCCTGAACACACCAGGTTGCGCCCGACGTGGTCGGCGACGATCTCGTTACCGTCGGGGTCAGCCAGGACGATGTCGCTCAGCGTGACGGTGCCGCCCACGGTGGTCCTGATGACACCGAACCACGTTGTCCGCAACCCGCTCACGGAGATGTTGCGACCGATGGTGTCGTCCTTGATGGAGAACGGGATGAACTGGTCTTGGGACAGCCCTGCTCCACCGCCAACCGAGGTGAGGTTGCCCCCGATGGTGACGCCGTTGATCGCAGCGTCGTAGACGTGGTCCAGGGTGACGTTTCCGTCGACTCGGTCGGCTCCGATGTTGCCGGGCTGATCGTCATCGCATGGGTGCGCCTGGGTGCAGCCCAAGGCCACGAACGAGCCCGGTCCACCCGAGACGTTTCCGTGCACCGTGAGCGTCGAATGCGTTGAGGCGTCGAACCTCGCCCCGGCCGGCACCGAGATGCCATGTGCGACCGTGACGTGGGCTCCGTCGGGAACGGTGCAACTCCCTGCCACCTGGACGCTGCCGTACGAGCCACTGGGCAGGGCCCCGCTACAGGTGTGCGAGCTGTTCGCCGAGGCCTGAGCTGACTGTGCTGCTGCCGTGAAACCGCTGGCCACGAGGACCGCGGTCCCGGCCAGGGTGAGTCCGCGACTTAATACCTTCATCAAAACCCCCGTAACAGATTGAAATCAGGCTGCCATTTGAACCCCGCTTCGACGCATCGGACAATAGACCGACCTAGGCAAGCCGAGCTGGAGCGCTCGGCCGTGCCTAGTGCAAGGCGATCTGCACGGTGGTGGGTTCCAGTCCAACCGCGGGAGCCACCAAAAGCAGCGCCTCACCTCCTAAGTTCGTTCGACGGCTCGCGACATCGCGGCTGAACGGGACGGCAGTGCGCTGTGAGCAAATCCGACGCTGTCGATGAGGATCGAACCCACGATCGCCCAGCCGAGTTGCCAGACCGCCTCGGTCGCCCAGGTCGGATCCTGATTCATCACCATCGCAGGGACCAAGATGGCGGCGACCATGTAGAGCCCTTGGACAGCAAGAACCCAGCGACGCCATCCGGAGAGCGTTCCTGCTCCGGCCAAGCAGAAGCCCGTGACCACCGTTGCCGGATAGGTGAGGAGCCCGCCGATGCCGGTGAGCGCATCGGATGCCGCCTTGACGCCTGCGATCTGGGTTACCTCGCCCAACGTCACGAGCGCCCAGGCGAAGACGAGTACGCGCGGGGAGATGCGAGCGGTCCTTCCACGTCCGCAGACCCGCGCGGCCGCGAGCTGGCTGAACCCGAACAGAAGGACGAGCGATGCGATCAAGAATCCGGTCTGATCGCCGTACCAGCTGATCGTTCCGGATGTGGGGTGTGCGAGCTTCTCCCAGGCGAGGAAGGGCTGCCAAAGCAGCCCACCCCCGATCAGGGCGCGACCAGCGGTCGTCACGGCAGGCATGAGAACAGGTCTCCATGCTGGTGAGCGGCTGCGGACGTACCCTGCCCTTGCGCTCCGGGCGCGCTGCCTGCGGTCTCGGAGGTGAATTGGCCGTGGAAGCCCGGGTCCTCCTGCGCCAGCCCGTTCGGCGTCAGTCCCTGGTTCAACTGAGCCGAGCAGCTTGCTGAGGAGGACGGTGAGTTGGCCATCACCGGGCCGCCGATGAGGACTGCTCCGCCGACGACGAGGCCGGTGATTGCTAGCTGGCTCTTACGCATTTCTCTACCTCCAGTTGAGTTGACCTGGAGTGATCGTGGTCGCGCTGAATTCCCGGGCACATGGGTGCACGCACCTAGACGGTCGGGAACTTTCAGCCGGAGAATCGCGGTGACGCCACGCTGCCGCGGCGAGGGCCTAAGGGGGTCGGCATGGACACGCTTCGACCTAGCCCCCCGGTACGCCTGCTTTCGGCTCTCGGTCTTGTCCTCGTGCTCGCTGAGACGTTCGGAAGTTTGATCATCGCCGCGGCGGGCAAGGAATCGTTCACCGTCGTCGCGTCCGACTTCACGCTGACCAACGCGATCATCGGCAGCTCACTGGGCATCTGTGGAGCCCTCCTGGCGTGGTATCGCCCGAGACATCCCGTCGGCTGGCTCTTCATCCTCGCGGGCGCGGCGCAGGGCTCGACGGCTCTCGCTGCGGTCATCTTGGCCGAGGGAGTGCGGGCCGGGCACTCGAATCACGAGCTCGCCTGGGCCGCGACAATGTTCAGCTGGGGCTGGCCCTGGGCGATGGGACTCGCGTTCCCGGTCGCGATGCTCCTCTTTCCTTCCGGCAGACCCCTGAGTCCGCGGTGGCGCAAGATCATCGTAATTGGTGCGATCGCCGGCGTGGGCTTCGTCCTCATGACTGGCCTCGACCCGACGTCATCGCGCTTCGACGGCACCCATCTGGTCCCGCACTGGGGGGCTTGGTCGCACTACCAGGCCATCAGCGGCGTCTGGGCCTCCGTCGGAATCCTCAACGTCGCCAGCCCGTTCGCCGTGCTGGTGTCGCTCGGCCAGCGCTATCGCAGAGGCGATGAGGCCGACCGTCGTCAGTTGTTGTGGGTCGCATTCGCGGTGCTGGCGGTGATCATCGTTGCTGTTCCCGTGGTTGTGCTCCACCGCGGATCCGCTCTGCTGATCGGTGCCATCGCTCTGGTGCCTGCGGCGGTCCTCATCGCGGTACTTCGCCACAACCTGCTCGACATCCGCGTCGTCGTTTCGCGCACCCTGTCGTGGGGCTTGCTCACCGCAATACTGCTCGTCTGCTATCTGCTCGCGGTCTCGGTGCTCGGCCATCTCCTGATCGGTCGCGCCGACGCCCTCGTCGCCGCCGCCGCGCTAGCCCTCGCCGTCAATCCACTGAGGCAGCGAATACAGGCGCAGATCGACCGTCTGCTGTTCGGGGACCGGTCGAACCCACTGAAGGTGCTGAGCCGGGTGGCTCCGGTTTTGGGGGTCGAGGACGGATTCAATGAACTGGCCGCCGCGATCGCCACCTCGTTGCAGTTGCCTTATGTCGCGATCCGCGCCGAAGGGCGAGACCTGGCTGTGGTGGGCGAGACTCCGATCGCGGCACAGATCGTTCCTCTGGACGGAGGTGAGGAGACGACAGGGGAACTGGTCGTGGGTCCACGGGTGGGGCAATCCGCGCTCGGACGTTCGGACCGAGCAGCGCTGGAGGTCCTCCGGACGCCCGTCGCGCTTGCGGTCCGATCACTGATGCTGACGGAGCAATTGGAGGAATCTCGGGAGCGGATCCTGGTCGCACGAGATGCGGAACGGCGACGCCTGCGGCGCGATCTGCATGACGGTCTTGGGCCTGTCCTAGCGTCGGTGGCCTTCCGCGCCGACGCAGCGCGCAACAGCGTCGAATCGCGGGGATCAGAAGCCACCTCCCTTATCGACACACTCCGTGGCGAGGTCGACGTCGCCCTTGCCGAGGTCCGCCGATTGGTGCAGGCCCTACGTCCCACCGCCCTGGATGAGGTCGGATTCCGTGATGCGATCGCCGCCCTGGGGACCAGGTTCACGCACCGAGCCGACGGTGCTCTCCTCGCGATCGACTTCGACCTCTCCGCCACCCTGCCCGCACTTCCCGAGGCGGTGGAGACCACTGCGTATCGGATCGTGACGGAGGCCCTCACCAACATCTCGCGGCACGCGCAGGCAAGCTCCGCGACAGTGGAGATCTGGGCGGACACCCACCTGCACCTGCGCGTGACTGACGATGCCCCGCCCGGTGCCGAGTGGACGCCAGGGGTCGGCCTGATGAGCATGCGCGAGCGAGCTGCTGAAATCGGGGGCTCCGCGACCGCGATGGCTACTGACGTCGGCGGTCAGGTTCGTGCGATTCTTCCCCTCACGTTGGCGGGCTGAGCGATGGGCGATGGGTCGAACACCACGCGCGTCGCAGTCGTCGACGATCACCCGATCGTGCGGGCAGGCCTCACATCGCGTTTGGAGTCGCTGCCCGGCATCGAGGTCGTAGGTGAAGCCTGCGATGGTGCCGAGGCCGTGCGTCTAGCCGTCACCGTGAATCCCGACGTCCTGGTGATGGACCTCGACATGCCCGGGATGGACGGAATCGAGGCGACGCGCCAGGTCAGCCGAAGCGCACCGAATGTCGGGGTCCTGGTACTGACCATGTTCGAAGACCACGAGCGGGTTCAGCAGGCACTGCGTGCCGGCGCTCGGGGTTACCTCGTGAAGGGATCGCCCCAGCGCGAGATCGCGCTCGCGATCTCGGCGGTCGCAGACCGCGGTGCCTACTTCGGTGCGTCCGTCGTCCCGACGGTGCTCGGGCAACTCGGTACCCAGACCGAGGCGGTGATGCCCTTCCCTGAATTGACAGCCAGGGAACTTGAGGTCCTCGTCTTGATCGCGGACGGCATATCCAATGCCGTCATCGCGAGCCGACTCGCCCTCTCGCCGAAGACCGTGGCCAACCACATCTCATCGATCTTCGCGAAACTTGGGGTCGTGACGCGTGCGGAGGCGATCGTCGCAGCCCACCGCCGAGGGATCGGATGAGAGGTAGCAACAGAGCGGACCAACATGGCGCGTCGTCTATGGTTGCGGCCCGTTGGAAGATGGGCGGGTGACGTCGAACCGGTCCGCGCCGCCAGTCTCAGTGACTCCCGTTTTGACCTATGCAGACGTCGGGGCGGCCGTTGAGTGGCTGACCAGAGTCTTCGGTGTCGTCGAACGGGTGCGCATCGGTGACCATCGAGCCCAGGTGAGTGTGGGCTCAGGTGCGGTGATCGTCGCTGATGCCACCGGCGATCGGAGCGTCCCGCCGACGGATGGTGGAGTCACACATTCGGTCATGGTCCGGGTCTACGACATCGACCAGCACTACTCACGAGTGAAGTCAGCGAGCGCGCAGACGGTGACTGCGCCGACCGACATGCGGTTCGGGGAACGTCAGTATTCGGTCGTTGACCTGGGTGGACACCGCTGGACCTTCACGCAATCGATCAGGGACCTGGCGCCTGAAGACTGGGGCGGAGAGAGCGTCAATCCGTGGTGACCCGCAGGATCAGCAGGGAGTCATCGTCCCGAGGGCAGCCCCGCCTGGTGAGCGAACACCACTGCCTGCACTCGGTCGCGCAGTCCGAGCTTGGTGAGGATTCGCGCGACGTGCGACTTGACGGTGGTCAGCGCCAAGAAGAGCTCCTCCGCGATCTCGGCGTTAGACCTTCCCTGAGCGATGAGGTCGAGAACGTCTAGCTCCCGCGCTGAAAGCAGTTCGAGTCGAGGATCGCGTGGGGATGGGCGTTGCGTCACGAACGTGGTGACCAGCCGGCGCAGCACGGCAGGAGACAGCACCAG
>JBQCJL010000391.1:0-2405 GCA_051952795.1 Marmoricola sp. | reverse complement strand
GTCGGGACAGGAGGCCGGACGTGATCGCCCCTCCGGACCCGCCGCGCACCCTGGGAGCGTCCAACGCGTTCTCTCGCCTGCTAGTCAGCCTCGCGCAGTCGCCGATCCAACCATTGCGCCGCGTGATGGGCACCGAGCGCCAGCCCAGTGACGTGGCCGATGCCGGGAACCTCGCGCAGCGTGACGTCCGCCCCCAGCGCCTGCCACGCCTGCGCCAGATCGCGGGTCTGCTTCGGCGGGACCAGGTGGTCGCGGCTCGAGGTGTACAGGTAGACGGGCGCGGCCGGCGCGGCTCCGCCCAGCTTGTTCTCCCGCATCCGGGCCTGCCATCGGGGCAGCTTCAGGACGTTCTCGGTCATGAGGTCGTCGGCGCTGACGAAGTGCGGCCCGCGGACGACAGCGGTCACGACCGACGTCCGGCGCAGCCGGTCGAGTCGGCGCTCGCCGAGGGGAGTCAGGTAGCCGTCGAGGTCGAGCTCGGGATAGGCGGCGTTGAGCCCCAGGGCGCCGTATCCGGCGAAGAATGCATAGATGGACCCGTCGATGTGCTCGCCGGCGGTCTCGAGATCAGCGGGGACCGAACCGGACGCGACGCCGACCAGGCGGAGCTCCGGCGCGTACGAGGGATGGAGCTCGGCGGCCCACGCCGAGGAGTTCCCGCCCTCGGAGTAGCCGATGACACCGAGCGGCAGATCGGCGGGGAACGCAGCCGGCTCGAACCCGAGAGCCGCGCGCAACGAGTCGAGAACGTTGCGCCCCAGCGTGCGGCCGATGACGTACGGGTGGTCGCCGGGCGTGCCGAGCCCCTCGTAGTCGGTGATCACCACCGCGTAGCCGCGCGACAGGAGACCGGCCATCACGGTCGCCTCCCACTCGAGGCCGCGGGCGATGAGGCGCGAGGGCGCCGAGTAGTTCGCCAAGCCGTGGGTGCCCACGGCGTAGGCGACGATGCCCCGGACCTTCCGAGGCGGGGCCAGGATGGTGCCCGACACGGTGGTCGGCTCGCCGGACAGACGCGAGGAGCGATAGAGGATGCGCCAGGCGCGGGCCCGCAGCTTCAGCCCGGGCAGCAGGTAGGCGGACATCGCCTCATAGTCGAGGACCTCCCCGAGGGGTCCGTCGCCCGGGTCGGTGTGCCGCTCGTAGAAGCCCGCGGTGTGGCGCCAGCGCAGCGGTCCCGGTCTGACGACGGTCGTGTGGATCGCGCTCGACGCGGTCGCAGCCGCCCCCAGAAGAGCGATGGGCAGCCCCCGAAGTCTCATGGGCCGAGAGTGCCAACTGGAATGGGCGAAGGCAAGCACCCGAAGACTTATGCGTTCCTCAGCGCAAGCACAACCGACTCGCCTAGCGTTGACTCCATGACCGTCGCGGACGCGGAAGTTCACGAGGAACACCTCGCCCTGGCCCTGAGCGGGCGGGCGGCACGGAGTGGACTGCTCTTCAACATCGTCGTCACGATCATCGAGGTCGGCGGGAGCATCGGGCTGTTCCAGCTCGCCGACGCCCTCGGCGCCAACGACGTCGTCAGCTACCTCGCGGGCAGCATCGCTCCGGTGATCGGCGGACTCATGGTCTGGGCTCGTGCCCGCAAGTTCAGCGGTGCCTCCGCCGCCATCTTCGCCTTCACGGCTCTCTCCGCGGGCGTCGCCTTCGTCGGCAGCACCTCGCCCAAGATGCTGCTCTACAAGGACTGCGCGGTGACCGCGCTGATCGGGCTGGTCTTCCTGGTCTCGTGTGTGCTCGCACGCAAGCCGCTGGCCTTCTACATGGCACAGCGCTACGGCACCGACGGCACCAAGGAGGGGATGGCGGTCTTCGACATCCTGTGGGAGCGCTCGCGCGACTTCCGCAAGTGCCTCTACCGGATCAGCTACCTGTGGGCGGCGGTCTTCGTCATCCAGGCCGCTGTCACCACGTGGATCATCTACGAGAGCCGCTACTCGGACGGCTATAGCTACGACCAGATCCTGCCCTGGGCGGCGGTCGCGCTCGGCATCGCGGGGTCGATGGCCATCGGGCAGCGCCTCAAGCTGCAGAGTCTGCCGCTCGCGTAGGCGAGCCCCTCTCAGCCCTTCCCCCGGTCGCGCCGCGGGCATAGGTTGCGATCAGGGGGCGGTCGAGGAGGCAGGACATGTTCATTCAGTTCATCCACGGACCGTGCACACGACAGGACGACCTTCGGGCGCTCCTGGACCGATGGCGACGCGAGCTGTCCGCCGGCGCCGCCGGGTGGCTCGGCGGTACCTACGGCTTCACCGACGACGGTCTGTTCCTCGCGGTCGTCCGCTTCGAATCCCGCGCGGACGCACAGGCGAACTCCGACCGTCCTGAGCAGGGCGCATGGGCCGAGGAGCTGCGCGGTCTCATCGAGGGCCCGCTCGAGTTCCACGACAGCGACGACGTGA
>JBQCJL010000390.1:0-2670 GCA_051952795.1 Marmoricola sp. | reverse complement strand
CTTTGTCAGCTGGTGGCTACCCCCACCGGTCGGCGGCGAAACAGTGCGGACTGCGTGAGCACCTTGTAACGCGAGGTTTACGCATCACTCCCCGAGCCGAAACACGTGCCGGGTGAAGTGGTTCTCGACCCGCTGCTTGGCGGGGCGCCCCTAGGGTTCCGCAGTTCGCTGGTCTGGTCCGAGAGGGGAGGCGGTGCCGCCAACGTCGTCGGCACCGTCCCACGGCGGGATAAAAGCCCGGGAGGCCCCTAACGGCCCCGGGCGTGCGTGCATTTCCGGGTTTCACGGAAAGGCATCCCATGACGATCTCAGTCGATCGCATCAGCTCCGCCGACCTCGGCGACTTCGGCTACGCCCAACAGTTGGCGCGGCGCGTCGGCTCCTACGCGTCCTTCGCAGCCGGCTTCTCCTTCGTCTCCATCCTCACCACGGTCTTCCAGCTGTTCGGCTTCGGCTTCGGCTTCGGCGGCACCGAGTTCTTCTGGACCTGGCCGGTCGTGCTCATCGGCCAGTTCGCCGTCGCGCTCTGCTTCGCCGAGCTGGCGGCCCACTACCCGATCTCCGGGGCGATCTACCAGTGGTCGCGACGTCTCGGCGGCGCTACCGTCGGGTGGTTCGCGGGCTGGACCATGGTCATCGCCCAGACGATCACCCTCGCTGCCGCGGCGATCGCGCTGCAGGTGGTGCTGCCCACCGTGTGGTCGGGCTTCCAGATGGTCGGGGGCGATCCGAGTCTGGCCTCCACCACGGGCGCCACGAATGCCGTCCTACTCGGCTGTCTGCTGCTGGTGGTCACCACGGCGCTGAACACCTTCAGCGTCCGGCTCACCGCGCTGGTGAACTCCGCCGGCGTCACGTGCGAGCTGATCGGCATCGCCCTGCTGGTGGCCCTCCTCTTCACCCACGCCGAGCGCGGCCCGGCGGTCATCCTGCACAACACCGGCCTGACCTCGAAGACCGGCTACATCGTCCCGCTCCTGATCTCGGCACTCATGGCCGCCTACGTCCTGGTCGGATTCGACAGCGCGGGCGAGCTGGCTGAGGAGACTCACGCGCCGCGGGCCACGACGCCCCGGACGATCCTGCGCGCCGTGGCCGTGTCCGGCATCGCGGGCGCGTTCCTCATCGTCGCTGCCCTCATGGCGGCTCCGTCGCTCGCCGACGGCAGCCTCGCCACGCAAGGACTGCCCTACGTGTTGACGTCCCGGCTGGGGACGGTGCCGGGCAAGCTGCTCCTCATCGACGTCGCCTTCGCGATCTGCGTGTGCACGCTGGCGATCCAGACCGCCGCCGCCCGGATGTTCTACTCGATGGCCCGCGACGAAGTGCTCCCCTTCTCGCGGGCGCTGCGCAAGGTGTCGAGCCGCTTCGAGACCCCGGTGCTGGCCACCGTCGTTCCCGGCGTCGGCGCCGCCGTGTGCCTTCTGGTGAACCTCGGCAACGCCGGCCTGTTCCTCGGCTTGAGCAGCGTCTGCATCATGCTGCTCTACATCGCCTACCTGATGGTGACAGGGCCGATGCTGCTCGGGCGTTTCCGCGGCCGCAGTCTGCCCGCCGGCGTCGACGAGAACGGTCGACCCCTGTTCTCTCTCGGGCGCTGGGGCCTTGCCGTCAATCTCCTCGCTGTCGTCTACGGGCTCGCCATGGCGATCAACCTGGGCCTGCCCCGCGCCGAGGTCTACGACCCGGCCAACGCGGCCTGGTACCTGCACTACCTGCCGCTCCTCACCCTCGGGCTGACCGCGGGCATCGGTGTCATCGCCTTCCTGGTCAAGCGAGCTGCCTACCTCAAGGCGATCGGCGAGCCGGCTCCGTCGCACCCACACCACGACCTGGTGGCGCTGCGAGGTATCGCACTGGAGGAGGGCGCATGAGCTACGCCCACACGATTCCCGGCGGCGCCGCCTGGTCAGCCGAAATCCCTGCGGGCAGCCGGCTGACGCTGACGGCTGAGGGTCCGTCCTCGATGGCGACCATGCTGCTCTTCGCAGCGGATCGCCTCGACAGGCTCAACATCCCGGACACGATGAAGGCGCAGATGTCTGCCTGCATCAAGCCGCCGATGGTGTTGATGTCGGATCGCGGCACCGCACTCGCCTCGGTGGTCTCCGCGAGCACCCCCTGGCACGACTGCCTGACGGGGCTCAGCCACGACGCCCATCTGCAGACGCCCTCGTCGTACGCATCCGATCGCAACGGCTGGCGTCGTTCCGCCCGGACGATGGTGCTGCTGGAGCTGGCCAAGTTCGGACTCGCGGAGGCCGACCTGCACGCGCCGGTGAACTGGTTCGTGACCGCCGGCATCCGTGACGACTCCCGGGCGAGCTTCGCCGGCCTCACGACGGCCACCAGGACCGGAGACACCGTGGTCCTGCGCAGCGAGCAGGACGTTCTCGTGGTGCTCGCCACCGGACCCCATCCGTTCGCTCCCAGCGGAGGGCTGGACGCCGTCACGGTCGCGGTAGGAGCATCGCCTGCAAGCGACTCGGCAGCGAGCCGTGCGTGGCGGGAGGAGTCTGCCCGCGCCCTCGCGATGGCCGAGCGCGTGGAGGTGTCGCGATGACGATCCTCACGGCGACACGCCTCGACCTCGTCGTGGAGGCGGGCGACGGAGCGCTGTTGTCCGTTCCTGCCGGCGGCATCCTGCGGATCGTCGATCTGTACGGGAAC
>JBQCJL010000389.1:0-6757 GCA_051952795.1 Marmoricola sp. | reverse complement strand
GAAACATGGGGCGGGTGGGACTCAGACCGCGGCGACCGCGGCCTGGTGCTCCAGCTCGGCGAGGAAACGCTCGGCGTCGAGGGCGGCCGCACAGCCGGAGCCGGCGGCGGTGATCGCCAGACGGTAGGTGTGGTCGACGAGGTCGCCACAGGCGAAGACGCCGGTGACGTTGGTGCGGGTGGTGCGGCCCTCGACGAGGACGTAGCCCTCGTCGTCGAGGTCGATCTGGCCGCGGATGAGCTCCGAGCGGGGATCGTGTCCGATCGCGATGAACAGTCCGGTCGCCGGGAGTTCTCGCAGCTCGCCGGTGACGGTGTCGCGCAGCGTCACCGAGGTCAGCTGGTCCTCCCCGGAGAGCGACTCGACGGCCGAGTTCCAGGCGATCTCGATCTTGGGATCGGCCAGCGCGCGATCCTGCATGATCTTGGAGCCGCGCAGCTCGTCGCGACGGTGGATGAGCGTGACCTTGGAGCCGAACCGCGAGAGGAAGGTGGCTTCCTCGAGTGCGGAGTCGCCACCGCCGACCACGGCGATGTGCTGCTCGCGGAAGAAGAAGCCGTCGCAGGTGGCACACCAGCTGACGCCGCGTCCGGACAGCCGGTCCTCGTCGGGGAGGCCGAGCTTCCGGTAGCCCGAGCCCATGGCGAGGATGACCGCCTTGGCCTGGAACTCGCCGTCGGCGGTCTTCACCACCTTGATGTCGCCGGTCAGGTCGACCTCGACGACGTCATCGGAGACGAGCTCGGCACCGAAGCGCTCGGCCTGCGCGCGCATCTCGTCCATCAGCGCGGGGCCCTGGATGCCGTCGCGGAAGCCGGGGAAGTTCTCGACCTCCGTGGTGTTCATGAGGGCGCCGCCGGCCGTGACCGATCCCTCGAACACCAGGGGAGCGAGGTTCGCCCGCGCGGCGTAGACAGCGGCGGTGTAGCCCGCGGGTCCCGATCCGATGATGATGATGTTGCGAACCGAAGTCACTGCGCTCACGTCCGTACTCTGCCCCGGCCGGGGCTCTCGATGGTGCTGGCCGACGTCACGGCCATCCTTCTGACGACCCAACCGATCTTAGGGTCCAACGATTCCCGTGGCCGAGGTGTCTTGCATCAACCCCGCAGGCCCAGCACGAAGGCCACCACCATGGCCACGAGGAGGATGGCGGCCAGGATGGCGACGACGTACCGCCGGTGACGGGTCTCGGCGCGGTGCGCCACGGCGACGGGTGCGCTGGCCGGCGCGACCCGTCGCGTGGGCGTCTCGCCGAAGAGCCAACGGTCGGTACCGGGCAGCACCTCGGCGTCCGGGCCGGCATGCGTCTTGGGCGTGGGTCGCAGCAGCCCCTCGATGGGCGTGGTGGGCGCGGGCTCCGACGGCGACGCAGCGTGTGCGCGGGACGGCTGGCCGGGGGACTCCTGCGCCAACATCGCGTCGAGAACCGGAATCAGGCCCGAGTGGAGCCAGGAGTCCGAGGGTCGTGGGTGCGGCAGCGTCACCTCCTTGGGCGAACGATGGATCTCGGCGATGGAGGCCGGTGCCCAAGGGGCGGGGTCGCCGACGAAGTCGCTCAGCGCGGCATGGATCTCGTGGGCGCTCTCGATGGGGATCGAGTGGTCGAAGCCCTCGTCGCGCAGGACGCGTCGACAGAGGCCGTCCAGATCGCGGGGGACGCCGGCGCGCACCTGTCGCGGGCGGAGCGGACCGTGGGGATCGAACGGCGGGGACGGGATCTTGCTCGGCGAGTAGCCGGGCCACCGCCCGGTCGCCGCGGTGTAGAGGATGGACGCGAGGTCGACGACGTCCGCCTCGAACGGGGTGAGGCGGCCGTACCGCGACGGCTGCGCGGCCTCGGGCCGGAGCGCACCGTTCACGGCGAAGCCGATGAGCTTGACCTCGCCGGTGCGGGTGACCAGCACCGATTCCGGATTCAGCCGGCCGTGGGCGACACCGGATCGATGGGCTTCCGCGATCGTCGCGGCAACCTCGAGGGCCAGCCAAGCAGCGCGCTCCACCGGGAGCGGGCCGTTGTTGACCAGGTCGTGCAGGGTCGAGCCGTCACCCCACTCGTTGATGACCCACGTGCGCTCGTCCTCGACGGTGCAGTCGAGAACGCGCAGGATGTGGGACTGCGCGACCGAGGCCGAGGCGCGTGCCGCCTCCACCAGGCGCTCCGCGCGAGGGTCGGAGTTGGGAAGCGTGTGGATGGCCACCTTGCGGCTCAAGGCGGTGTCGATGCCGAGCCAGAACCGGGCGCCGTCCACCTCGGAGAGCAGCACGTCGATCCGATAGCGGCCCCCGAGGACCGATCCAGGACCGATGCCCACCGGTGGACCTCCCGTCAGCGGATGCGGATCAGACGATCACATCGTAGGCGGGTCGCGCCGACCTAGCGCCGGATTCTGCGACGAATGCCCGCGACCACGTCCGTGATCTCCTCGATGCGCATCGCGCGCGCGATCAGCACCATCGCACCGAGGTCCACAGCCCCCACGACGACGAGGCGAACGAGGGCGACGATCTTGCGATCTCCGGGGAGAAGAGCGTGGAGTCCGTGCAGGGCGAGCCAGGCGACGCCGGTCGCGATCGCCGTGGCCACCGTCAGCCGGACGCCGAAGCGGATCACCCGCCTGGTCTCCAGGGTCGGCAGCTGTCGGCGGAGCTGGAGGGTGGTCAGCAGCGCTCCGGCGACGTAGGACAGCGTGTAGGCGATCACCAGTCGCGGCGACTCCTGCTCCGCCGCGACGCCGCGGGTCAGCGCGATCGCGGCGATCACGTTCACCCCGGCCACCACGCACTGGATCCAGAACACCCGCCGGTTCTGCTCGAGGGCGTAGAAGCCCCGCAGCATCAGATAGTGGATCGTGAAGAAGAACTGGCCCAGGGCGAACAGGGAGAGCGAGGGCACGAACAGGTCGGACGTGTGCGCGCTGGCGCCGTAGCCGTAGGTGATGTTGGCCAGGTCGGCTGCCACCACCGGGAGGATGGCGAGCATCGGGAGGACCGCCGCGAACGTCGTGCGCAACGTGCTGCTGATCTCGCGACCGAGGGCGGCGAAGCGGTACGTGGCCGCCTGATCGGAGAGCTTGGGCAGCGCGGCGGTCGCGAAGGAGACCGTGATGATCGAGTGCGGCACCATGACCAGCAGGTAGGCCAGCGAGTAGATCGTGAAGCCGGTCCCCGAGTTGCTGTGGCCGCCACAGGTGCCGGCTGTCGCGGTACCCGCGGACGCGAGCCTCACCACGACGGTGAACGCGACCTGGTTGACGATGACGAAGAGGACCGTCCAGATGCCCAGGCGGAGGGTGTGGCCCAGGCCGGTGCCGCGGAAGTCCCACCGCGGCCGGTAGCGGAAGCCGGTCTTGGGCAGGTACCAGAGCAGCACCAGCAACTGGGCGGCGATGCCGAGCGTGGAGCCCAGCCCCAGCAGCAGCTCCTCGCCGCCGCTGTAGTTGCCGCTCGAGGCCGATCCGTAGGCCACCAGGTACAGCGCGAGCACGGCCACCGAGACGATGTTGTTCGCGATGGGCGCCCACATCATCGGACCGAAGCTTCCGCGCGAGTTCATCACCTGGCCGACGAGCACGAACATCCCGTAGAAGAAGACCTGCGGGAGGCAGTACTCCGCGAAGACGATGACCGAGTGCCGTTGGGCCGAGCAGGCCGCGCTGTAGTAGCTGCCATCGAGGAACAGCCGCATCACTAGCGGAGCGGCCACCACCAGGAGCGTCGTCGCGCCCGCGAGGAACAGGCCGGCCAGCGTGATCACGCGGTTGGTGTAGGCCTCGCCGCCATCACGATCGTTGTTCATGGCGCGGATGAGCTGTGGCACCAGCACGGCGTTGAACACGCCGCCGGCCAACAGGATGTAGAGCATGTTGGGCACGGTGTTGGCGATGTTGAAGACGTCGCCGTGCAGCTCGTTGCCGATGGCCGCGACCAGCAGACCGTTGCGCACGAAGCCACTGAGTCGGGAGACGACCGTGCCCGCGGCCATCACCGCGCTCGATCCCAGCATGGACCGCTGCTGCGTCATCAGGCTCCTCCCCGAGCACGAAGTCTGCGCCGCAGGCGACGTATCACCACGAGGACGAGCACCAGCACGATCGCGATCGTGATCGCCCAGACGACGGCACCGACCGGACTGGACCGCAGTGTGAAGGTGAGCGCGGTACCGACCGGCGCCCCGTGGGCGTCGACCGCGGTCAAGGTGACCTCCTGCACGCTGACGCGGCGTGCGGTGAGGTGCACGCGGAGCGTGGAACGCTCATCCGGGTCGAGGGTGATGGGCGCGATCGGATCGACGGCCACGGTGGTGTCCGGGTCGCGATTGGTCTGCCGGAGACCGACGCGGATCGGTTGGTTGAGGCCGTTGTGGAGCGCCACCGTGATGACACCGCTGGATCCTGACAGGGTCACGAAGTGGGTGCCCTCCACCCGGACGGTGGCTTGCAGTCGGGCGAGCGCCTCGACGGTCCGGGCGGCGTTGAGGCGGTAGCGGATCGGCGCGTCGGCCGAGCTGTAGGAGACGGTGGACAGCGCGGTCGCATCGAGCCGGCGGGTCAGCGCATCGCTGGTCGCCGTGGGCGTCGCGAGCAGGTTCGCCAGCTGGGTCGCGGCAGCGCGCAGAGCGATCGCCGCGCGGATGTTCGCGCGCTGCTTGGTCGAGGCGCGCGGTGCCGAGCGATCGAGGGAGACATTGCCCTCGGTGATCGTGGGGAGCCCGGTGAAGGAGAGCCAGGGCCGCGTGAGCAGCGGGAAGAAGTCGGCGATGCTCGTGGCCGATCCCGGATCCCAGGTGGCGGGCAACACGATGGTGAGCTCGGTCGTAGTGGGCTGACCGATGCTGACGGACGCCTCGGCGAGAATCCGCTGGCGGATGTTGAAGGCCGACGTCGGCGTCGACGGGCCCGGCCCACCTGCCGACGCCGCCGAGGCGATGATCAGCGTGCGCCCGTTGGACGTGACTGACCGGGAGGTCGGGGTCGCCGGCCCGACGAACGCCGACTCGTCGGCACCGAGCGTTGCCCACTCGCTCTGCGTGAGGCTGCCGCGGACCGGCGCGACCGCGGGCCGCGAGATCAGGGTGCGATCGGTCATCGACTGCAGCGACAGCGTCTGGGCGGCCGTCACCAGGTCGGCATGGCCGGTGGCGACCAGTGGGGCGATGGCCGGGTCCGCATAGGGCAGCGCATACGTCGGCGAGCTCTGGAGCGCCGCCGTGACGGTCTGCAGCCAGGATCCCGCCGCCAGTCGGGCGGCGACGACGGCAGCGCTGGGCCCCTTCGTCGGCGTCGCCGTCGGGCTGCCGGACGGCGTGGGACTGGCGCTCGGAGTGGGGGTGCCGCTGGACGTCGCCGACGGTGATGCGGTCGAGGTCGGCAACGGCGTCGGCACCGGCAGGGTCGAGCCCGCCACCCCCACGGGATAGGGAGAGGTGCCGTGTGCCACCTGATCCGCCGTGTCGAGGAGGGCCGGGTCGACGAGCCAGGTCAGCGGACGGCCGGCAGCCGACTGCGCGAACGTCGCGATGCGGCCCAAGCGACCCACCGGAGAGAGATCCCGGGTGAAGCCGTTCGCGTCCGCGAGAGCGCCGGTAGTCGTGCGGACCGGGCTGTCGCGCAGCGGCACGACCAACGCGACGTGGACGCTCGCCTTCTTGTTCACCGTGGGAAGCAGCGGCAGGAACGCGCGCGCGGTGAGCGAGGCCGGATGGGACTCGTCGCTGCGCGGGATGACGCCGAGCCAGTAGGCGCCGGGCGTGCCGGTGATGTTCATCGCCGTCCGCGGGATCCGGATGCTGAACCGGGCGGTGGCGCCCGGCGCCAGGTCCTTCACCGGGACGCTCTGGGCCACCATCGTGTTGCCCAGGAGCACCAGATTCGGGTCGAGGGCCGCCGCCGCCGCGATCTCAGCGGCGGTGGTCCGCGGGTACGTGGAGGTCTGCGGCGTGACCGAGACATGGTGCCAGGTGGTGCTCGACCCGTTGTGCAGGACTCCGCCGATCACGAGCGTGCCCTTGGCCGGAATCGTCGCCGGTGCGACATTGTCGATGGTGATCGAGGATGTGTCCGGTCGCACGCTCTGGGCCGGTGCAGCCGCTGCGTTCGCACTCGTCAGGAGCGGCAGCGCCAACGCGGCCAGGGCAATGCCGGCTCGCCGCAGTTGGATCACCGGTCCAATCTAGGGGTTAGCCCGGTGTTCACCCGTCTAAACTTGCCTGCCGTGTCTGTGAGGCCCTTGTTGATGAGCGAAGTGCAGGAGCGTGTCTTCGCCGAACTGGATCGTCTCGATCCAGTTCTTCTGCCGCTCGGCGAGCGATTCGCGCAGGCCGGCCACCAGTTGGCACTGGTGGGCGGTCCCGTTCGCGACGCGATGCTGGGGCGGCCGATCGTCGACCTCGACCTCACCACGGATGCGCGACCCGAGCAGACCGAACGGTTGCTGAAGGGCTGGGCGGATGCCGTCTGGGACGTGGGCCGCGCGTTCGGCACCATCGGTGCGCGCAAGGGTGACTGGCAGGTCGAGATCACGACGTACCGCTCCGAGGCCTACGAGGCGGACTCGCGGAAGCCCTCGGTCAGCTACGGCGACACGTTGGCCGGCGATCTCGGTCGACGCGACTTCGCCGTCAACGCGATGGCGATCTCGCTGCCGGGCCGCCAGTTCGAGGACCCGTTCGGTGGCCTGGTGGATCTGGCCAATGGCGTGCTGCGCACCCCGGGCCTCGCCGAGGACTCGTTCTCCGACGACCCGCTGCGGATGATCC
>JBQCJL010000388.1:0-2821 GCA_051952795.1 Marmoricola sp. | reverse complement strand
TGGCACGAGAAGACGGAGCACTCGTCCCTCGTCCGCGACATCGCGGAGGGCTTGAGGTTCGTGTTCGGCAACTCACTGCTGCGCCGCATCACCATGATGACCGCGTCGTTCAACCTGTTCGAGGGTTTCGTCACCACGCTGCTCTCGATCTTCGTTCTGCGCACGCTGGGACTCTCGCCCGCCCTGTACGGTGCGATGGCCGCCGTCGGCGCCGTTGGCGGCATCCTCGGCGCGATCGGCTCTCCTGCGCTGTCGCGGTGGATCGGCGAGGGCCGCATCATCGTGGTCGCGGCGCTGCTCAGCAGCGTCGCGATGTTCCTGGTGCCGCTGGCCGCGCTCGTCCCGAAGTCCGCGGTCGTGTACGCGGCGGTCCCGATGCTCGTGGTGGGCGAGTTCTTCCTGATGTTCTCGGTCGTCGTGTACAACGTCGCCCAGCTCTCGTTCCGGCAGCGCATCTGCCCTCCCCCGCTCCTCGGGCGCATGAACGCGTCCATCCGGTTCGTGGTGTGGGGCGTCATCCCCATCAGCGGTGTGGTCACCGGCGCCCTCGGAGGCTGGATCGGCGTGGTTCCGACCATGTGGGTCGGCTGCGTCTGCGGACTCCTCGGGTGCGGCATCGTCGTGTTCTCGCCGCTCAGCCGACTGCGCCGGCTCCCCGACGGCGGCGAGACGGCCCCGAGGGCATGACCGTGGACCGCGCGCGACAATAGGGGCGTGAGCGAGGAGACGAGCACGGGCATCCGCACGATCGGTGTCCTCGGCGCCGGCAAGCTCGGCACCGTGCTGGCGAGACTCGCTGTGGCCGCGGGCTACGACGTGCTGATCGCCGGCTCCGGCGACGCGTCCAAGATCGCCCTCATCGTCGACGAGCTCGTGCCAGGCGCGCGCCCCGAGAGCGCGGCGGAGGCGGCGGAGAAGGCGGATGCCGTCATCCTCGCGCTGCCGCTGGGAAAGCACGAATCGCTCCCGGTGGATGCTCTGCGCGGCAAGCTCGTCATCGACGCCATGAACTACTGGTGGGAGGTCGACGGCATCAGGGACGACCTCAACGATCCCCTCACGTCGACGAGCGAGATAGTGCAGCGGTTCCTGCCCGGCTCGCGGGTCGTGAAGGCGTACAACCACATGGGCTACCACCACCTCGAGGAGGAGACGCGTCGGCATGGGGCCGAGGGGCGCAAGGCGATCGCGGTCGCCGGCGACCGCGAGGAGGACGTCGCGGCCGTCGTCGGAATCGTCGACGCGCTCGGGTTCGACGCCGTCGTGGCAGGACCGCTCGCCGAGGGCATCCGCATGGAGCCCAACACCGAGCTCTTCGGAGCGGATGTCGACGCCGACCAGGTGCGCTACCTGCTCTCGACCTTCCCCGACTCCGCCAGAGGGCGAGTCGTCGCCAGGGCACGGGCCGAGCGGGCCGCGTAACCTGCGACCGCCTCAACCTGAGCGTCTTCTCAGGCGGCGATAGGCTGTCATGGTCGCCGCCGACGACGTCATCCCTGCGCCGGGCATCCTCCGCCCCCACGTCGGTCGTACCCCGCCCTCACGTTGATTGGAGACCTCCGTGCCCGAACTCGACCCGAACCTGCTGACGGTCTTCGACGAGGTCGTGCGCCGCAATCCAGGAGAACGCGAGTTCCACCAGGCGGTGCGCGAGGTGCTCGAGAGCCTGGGACCGGTGGTGGCGAAGCATTCCGAGTACGCCGACGCCGAGGTCATCCGGCGGCTCTGCGAACCGGAGCGCCAGATCATCTTCCGTGTGCCGTGGACCGATGACGCAGGACATGTGCAGCTGAACCGCGGGTTCCGGGTCGAGTTCAACTCCGCGCTCGGCCCGTACAAGGGCGGGCTCCGTTTCCACCCGAGCGTGTATCTGGGCATCGTGAAGTTCCTCGGATTCGAGCAGATCTTCAAGAACTCGCTCACCGGCCTACCGATAGGCGGCGGAAAGGGCGGAAGCGACTTCGACCCGAAGGGCAAGTCCGACGCCGAGGTGATGCGGTTCTGCCAGTCGTTCATGACCGAGCTGTATCGCCACCTCGGCGAGCACACGGATGTTCCCGCCGGCGACATCGGCGTCGGCGGGCGCGAACTCGGCTATTTGTTCGGGCAGTACAAGCGCATCACGAACAGGTACGAGTCGGGCACGCTCACCGGGAAGGGCCTCACCTGGGGCGGGTCTCAGGTGCGCACGGAGGCGACCGGCTACGGTGCCGTGTTCTTCGTCGACGAGATGCTGAAGGCATCCGGCGGCTCCTTCGACGGCAAGCGTGTCGTCGTCTCCGGCTCGGGGAACGTGGCCATCTACGCCATCGAGAAGGTGCACGAGCTGGGCGGAATCGCCATCGCCTGTTCCGACTCCGACGGCTACATCGTCGACGAAGCCGGAATCGACCTCGACCTGCTCAAGGAGATCAAGAACGGCCACAGGGGCAGGGTGAGCGAGTACGCGCAGCGGCGCGGAGCATCCGTTCACTACGTGCAGGGCGGTTCGATCTGGGACGTGGCGTGCGACATCGCACTCCCGTGCGCGACGCAGAACGAACTCGACGGGCGAGCGGCAGCAAGCCTGATCGCCGGCGGCTGCCGCATCGTCGCGGAGGGCGCCAACATGCCCACGACACCGGATGCCACCCGCTCGCTCCGTGACGCCGGTGTCGCCTTCGCCCCGGGCAAGGCCGCCAACGCCGGCGGGGTCGCCACGAGCGCCCTCGAGATGCAGCAGAACGCCTCGCGCGACTCGTGGACGTTCGAGTACACCGAGGAGCGGCTCGCCGAGATCATGCGGTCGATCCACGACCGGTGCCTGGCGACGGCCGACGAG
>JBQCJL010000387.1:0-2859 GCA_051952795.1 Marmoricola sp. | reverse complement strand
CTCACCTCGGGCAGCGACCTACGCGGCGAGCATCAGGTCGCGCGCGCCATGTCGAAGACCTTGAGCTGAAACGACGGCAGCAAGCATCAGAACGTGCAAGGTCGACCGAAACGAGTGCAAGGTCGGTGTCAGAACGTGCAAGGTCGACCGAAACAAGTACAAGGTCGGCGGGGTTACTCCCACTTCGTGGCGAAGCTGAAGCCGACGGCCATGAAGCCGACGCCGACCAGGAGGTTGGACTGGTTGAGGTCCTTCATGATCGGGATCGAGCTCAGGTTGCTGGCGGCCATGTAGTAGGTCACCACCCACGCCAGGCCGAACAGGAAGCAGAAGAGCATCCCGACGACGACCCCCCGACCGCGACCCAGCGGGGTGGTCCGGTGCGAGGCGATGATGAGCCCGAGCATGATCAGGCCGAAGCCGATCAGGTAGTTCCAGTTCTTCATGTCCGACATCCAGGGCAGCGAGGTGTGCGCCAATCCGGTGCCCTTGGCGTTCAGGTCCCCGATGGCGTGCTTCTCGGCCGCAAGCAGATAGACGGTGATCCACGCGATGCCGGCCAGCGCCACGATGGCGGCGATGCCGACCCTGACCCAGGACGTGGTGAAGCCGTCGATGGAGTAGCCACCGCGCATCGACAGGCTCTGATCGCTCGCAGCGCGCTTGGACACGTTGTGCTCCCTTGTTCGGTGAAGGCCAGCGCTAGCCTAGTCATCATGCCTGTGCCTCCTCGCCCCCGTGCGTGGAGTGCCGCGACGCTGGTCGTCGCTCTGGCGGCCGGACTGTTGTTCGTCACCAGCGCGATCAGCTCGCACGGCGTCGACCTGCGCGCCAGCAGCGTGACCGACCTGACCACGTTGCTGATCAACGAGCGCGAGCGGGTCAACAGCCTCCAAGCGGAGGTGGCCAACGTCAACCAGCAGGTCTCCGCCCTGAGCCAGAGCATCCACGACACCCGCGTCGACAAGCTGCAACCGACGCTCGCCGCCCTCAGGATCGCCGCCGGCTTCACGCCGGTCGCCGGTCAGGGCGTCACCGTCACCCTCACCGACGCCCCGAAGAGCGTGATCGATCGCGCGCAGCGCACGGGGAGCACGCTCGGCATCGACGCGCTGCTGGTCCATCAGCAGGACATCCAGGCCGTGGTCAATGCGCTCTGGTCGGGTGGTGCCGCCGGCATCTCGGTCCAGGGTCAGCGCATCATCACGACCACCGGCATCAAGTGCGTGGGCAACACCGTGGTCCTGCACGGCGTCCCCTACTCGCCGCCGTACGTGATCACCGCGGTGGGCAACATCAAGCAGCTCACCCACGCCTTGGACACCAGCGAGTATGTGGCGGCCTACAAGACCTTCGTCGCGCCGCCGTATTACCTCGGATGGAACCTGACGACCTCGCAAACCGTCACCGTTCCTGCCTTCGTCGGCACGTCGGACCTCAACGAGGCCAGCGTCGACACCGCAGCGACGAAGAAGGCGACCAGGAAACCCTGATCGCCCTCATCGACGAGCCGGCTTCTACCCGCCGGCGCCGTTCCCGTTGCCGTTGCCGCCGGGCGGGACCGTCGTCAGGGTGACAGCGCTGCCGACCGGCGCCGAGGATCCGGCCGTTGGAGTCTGGGACAGCACCGTCCCCGCCGGACAGTTGTTGGTGTTCGGGTTCGCCGGATCGGGGGTGTCGCTCTCGGTGAAGCCGTACTTCGCGAGTGTGGCCTTGGCTGCGGCGACCGTCTGGCAACTCGACGAGACGTCGGGCACGGTGTTCTGTCCGTTGGAGTACTCGATGGTGATCGTCTGGCTGGTCGGAACCTCGCGGCCGACCCCCGGCGAGACCGACAGCATGCCGCCGTTGGGCCACTTGCCCGGGACCGCGTTCGTGTTCACGGAGAAGCCGAGGGCGTTGAGCTTGGCCTGATAGCCCTGGTAGTTCTCGCCCGGGGTGAACGCCGGAATCTTCTGGTTGCCCGAGGAGTACTCGACCGTCACCGGGCTGCCCACGACGACGACCGAACCGCCCGCCGGGATCACCTTGAGGACGGTGTTCTGTGCCTGCTTCGAGTCGACGGGCTTCGCCCTCACCACCAGGTTGAGCCCCTGCAGCGTGCTGGTGGCGTTCTGCAGGGTGCCACCGACGAGGTTCGAGGGGATGGTGACCTTCTGCTTGCCCGAGGAGATCTTGAGGTTCACGGGGCTCTGCGCGTCCACCCAGGTAGCCGCCACCGGATCGGAGGACACCACGTGCCCAGCCGCGATCTCGTTCGAGGCGACCTCGGTCACCGTGCCCACCGTGAGCTTGTCACTCGTCAGCTTGGCCTCGGCGGCCTTGGTGGTAAGGTTGACCACGTTCGGCACCTGGACCTGGGCCGCGTGCCCCTTGAGCAGCTGGGGGACGATCAGGATCGCGGCGATCAGGAGCACGATCAGCGCGATGATCAGCGCGATGATCGGGCCGCGGCTGCGCGGGGGCTCCTCGTAGGCGACCAATCCGGTCTGGGTGGGCGTGTCCACCACCGGGGGCAGGACGGCCGGGACGACCGTGGTCGGTGCGGGCTCGGCCTGCACCGGCTGACCGGCGAGATACCGATCGATGTCGGCCTTCATCGCCGCAGCGGTCTGGTAGCGCTGGTCGACGTTCTTCGCCAACGCCTTCATGACGATCGCGTCGACCGCCGCCGGGATGTTCGGCTCGACGCTCGACGGCCGCGGAGCCTGCTCCCGCACGTGCTGGTACGCCACCGCCACGGGGCTGTCGCCCACGAAGGGCGGACGTCCGGTGAGCAGCTCGTAGAGCAGGCACCCCGTGGAGTAGATGTCGCTGCGCACGTCGACGTTCTCGCCGCGCGCCTGCTCCGGCGAGAGG
>JBQCJL010000386.1:0-2023 GCA_051952795.1 Marmoricola sp. | reverse complement strand
ACCATCGGCAACATGAGCCCGGAGTTCGGCTCGACCTGCGCGATCTTCCCGATCGACGACGTCACCATCGAGTACCTGCGGCTCACCGGCCGCGACGACGCGCACGTCGCGCTCGTCGAGGCCTACGCCAAGGAGCAGGGTCTCTGGCACGACCCGAGCGTCGAGCCGCGCTTCTCCGAGAAGCTGGAGCTGGACCTGTCCACCGTCGTGCCCTCGATCGCCGGGCCCAAGCGGCCGCAGGACCGCATCGAGTTGTCCGCATCCAAGGACTCGTTCCGCAAGGTGCTGCCCACCTACGTCTCACATCACGAGGGCGACGCCGGCACCGCCTCCAGCTTCCCGGCCAGCGACCCGACTCCCGAGGGCACCCGCGAGGGGCAGAACGGCGGCAGCCGGCCGGCGGACGAGGGCACGGGCATCGACCGCCCGAGCCGGAAGGTGCCGGTCACCCTGGCCGACGGGCGCACCTTCGAGATCGACCACGGCATCGTGGCGATCGCCTCGATCACGAGCTGCACCAACACCTCGAACCCCTCGGTGATGATGGCCGCGGGCCTGCTCGCCAAGAACGCCGTCGAGAAGGGCCTGACGGTGCCGCCGTGGGTCAAGACGTCGGTGGCGCCCGGTTCGCAGGTCGTGACCGGCTACTTCGACAAGGCCGGCGTGTGGCCCTACCTGGAGAAGCTCGGCTTCTACCTGGTCGGCTACGGCTGCACCACCTGCATCGGCAACTCCGGCCCGCTGGACGAGGCGATCTCGCAGGCCGTCCAGGACAACGACCTGGCGGTCACCGCGGTCTTGTCCGGCAACCGCAACTTCGAGGGCCGGATCAGCCCCGACGTGAAGATGAACTACCTGGCGTCGCCGCCGCTGGTCATCGCCTACGCGCTCGCGGGCACGATGGACTTCGACTTCGAGAGCGACCCGCTCGGCCAGGACCAGCAGGGCAACGACGTCTTCCTCCGGGACATCTGGCCCAACGCGGCGGACGTCGAGGCGACGATCGCGACCTCGATGGACCGCGACATGTTCATCAAGGACTACGCGGACGTCTTCGCGGGTGACGAGCGGTGGCAGTCACTGCCGACACCCGAGGGAGACATCTTCGAGTGGGACGCCGAGTCGACATACGTCCGCAAGCCTCCGTACTTCGAGGGCATGGGCAAGAACCCCGAGCCGGTCGAGGACATCCACGGCGCCCGGGTGCTCGCCAAGCTCGGCGACTCGGTCACGACCGACCACATCAGCCCCGCGGGCTCGATCAAGGCGGACAGCCCGGCGGGCAAGTACCTCAGCGAGCACGGCATCGAGCGCAAGGACTTCAACTCCTACGGGTCGCGCCGCGGCAACCACGAGGTGATGGTGCGTGGCACCTTCGCCAACATCCGGCTGCGCAACCAGCTGCTGGACGACGTCGAGGGCGGATTCACCCGCGACTTCACCAACGGTGGCGAGCAGACCACGATCTTCGACGCCGCGCAGAACTACGAGAAGGCCGGCATCCCGCTGGTCGTGCTCGCCGGGAAGGAGTACGGCACCGGCAGCTCCCGTGACTGGGCGGCCAAGGGCACCGTGCTGCTCGGCGTGCGTGCGGTGATCGCCGAGTCGTTCGAGCGGATCCACCGGTCCAACCTGATCGGCATGGGCGTGCTGCCGCTGCAGTTCCCCGAGGGCGAGAGCATCGCGTCGCTCGGGCTGGACGGCACCGAGACGTTCGACTTCGACGGCGTCACGGCGCTCAACGACGGCATCCCGTCGACGATCCACGTCACCACCACCAAGGAGGACGGCACGAAGGTGGAGTTCGACGCGGTGGTCCGCATCGACACACCCGGTGAGGCCGACTACTACCGCAACGGCGGCATTCTGCAGTCCGTCCTGCGGTCTCTCGTGGACTGACGGTTCCCCGATCACCAAGAGCCCCACGCACTTTCGGTGCGTGGGGCTCTTCCCTTGCCGTCGCCGATGAAAACAATTCGCGCGGATTTGCCAACTGCGCACTTCGTTTACGTCAGACTGGAAG
>JBQCJL010000385.1:0-13200 GCA_051952795.1 Marmoricola sp. | reverse complement strand
GCGGGTGGTCTCGTTGCCGGCCACCGCCAGCAGGATGACGAAGAAGCCGAACTCGTCATCAGTGAGCGAGCCGTGGCCGTCGACGTCGGCGTTGACCAGCTTGCTGATGATGTCGTCGGCCGGGTTCTGCTTGCGCTCCTCGGCGAGCGCCATCGAATAGCCGAGGATCTCGGCCGCCGCCGTCGCCGGGTCGGCGTTGTAGTCGGGGTCGTCGTAGGCCAGCATCTGGTTGGACCAGTCGAACAGCTTGCGTCGGTCCTCCTGGGGCACGCCGAGGAGCTCGGCGATGGCCTGGAGCGGGAGCTCGGCGGCGACGTCGAAGACGAAGTCGCCCTCACCCTTCGCGATCGCCTCGTCGACGATCGTGTTGGCCCGCTCGATGAGCGTGTCCTTGAGCGCCGCGATGGCGCGCGGCGTGAAGCCACGGCTGATGATCTGGCGGAGCTTGGTGTGGTCCGGCGGGTCGTGGTGGATCAGCATCGCGCTCTGGAGCTCGACCTGCTCACGCGTCATGTCCTCGGCGAAGCGGATGATCACGCCGTTGGGCGCGGTGCCGAAGTCCTTGCTGTTCTTGGAGATGGCCGCGATGTCGGCGTGCTTGGTCACCGCGTAGAAGCCGGTGTCGAGGAAGCCGGCGCGAGCCTTGGGCTCCTGCTCGACCCACCACACCGGGGCGGTCTTCCGGAGCTCCATGAACTCCTGAAGGGGAATGGCGGCCTCGTTGAGTCCGGGATCGGTCGGGTCGAAGCCGACGGGCAACGCGGGTGCAACGGTCACGGGGGTCCTCCGCAAATCTGGAACGTGTTCTAGTTACATTACATACTCTCGGTAGGTTTCAACACCCCGGCGCACCGAAATCTTGTCCAAAATGAGAACGTGTTCTAGTTTGGGATCATGGGAAACCCGGTGATCATCGAAGCCGTCCGCACACCCCTCGGCAAGAACAAGGGGTGGCTCTCGGGCATTCATCCGGGCGAGCTCCTCGGCCATGTCCTCAAGGAGGTTCTCAGTCGCTCGGGGGTCGACCCGGCGACGGTCGGACAGGTCGTCGGAGGCGTCGTCTCCCAAGCCGGTGAGCAGTCCAACGCCATGGTCCGCCGTGCGTGGCTGCACGCCGGACTCCCCCAGCACGTCGCGGCGACCACCGTCGACTCACAGTGCGGATCGGCACAGCAGGCCACCGCCTTCATCAACGACCTGATCAAGGCCGACACGATCAAGGTGGGCATCGCCTGCGGCGTCGAGTCGATGAGCCGCATTCCCCTGGGATCCAACGTGCCTCCGGGCACGGGCGACCCGCGTCCCGCCTCGTGGTCGATCGACATGCCGAACCAGTTCGAGGCGGCCGACCGGATCGCACACCTGCGGGGCTTCACCCGCGCCGACCTGGACGCCTTCGGCCTGGCCTCGCAGCAGAAGGCCCGGATCGCCGTCGACGAGGGGCGCTTCAAGCGGGAGATCGCCGGACTGCACGCGCCGGCGATGGTGGACGGCGTCGACACCGGCGAGACGCAGTGGGTCGAGAGCGACCAGGGGCTGCGCGACACCACGCTGGAGTCGCTCGCGGGTCTGCGCACCGTGCTGCCGGACGGCTTGCACACCGCCGGCACCGCGTCCCAGATCAGCGACGGCGCCTCGGCGGTGCTGCTCATGGACAGCGACCTGGCCGACTCGTTGGGCCTGACTCCGCGAGCCCGGGTGGTCACCCATTGCATCGTCGGATCCGACCCGTACTACCACCTCGACGGCCCCGGCGACGCGACCCGGCTCATGCTCGAGCGCAGCGGTCGGTCGATCGGCGACTTCGACGTCTTCGAGGTCAACGAGGCGTTCGCATCCGTGCCGATGTCGTGGGCCGTCCAGACCGGGGCCGACATGGACCGGCTGAACCCGAACGGCGGCGCCATCGCCATCGGACACCCGGTGGGCTCGACCGGCACCCGGCTGATCACTACCGCTCTGCACGAGCTCGAGCGACGCGACGGCACCTCCGCCCTGATCTCGATGTGCTGTGGGGGCGCGATGGCGACCGGCACCATCATCGAGCGGATCTAGGACGCGACCCGGGCCCAGGCCCATCCGTCGTCGACGCGGATCAGACGGAGCCCCTCGGCCACGTAGGCGAGCTCGTCGCCGTCGATCACGAGCTGGCGCGGCCCGGCAAGGTCGACCACCAGTGCCGACGCCCCGTCCTGGATGCCGGAGGCTGCGGCGATCTGCAGGCTCGAGGCCACCGGTCGCGCCTGCGGATCCCAGGCCGCCATCGCGTCCATCGAGGTGAAGGCCAGCATGCCCGTGCGGCCGTCGGGCGCCGTCGTCAGCACCGTGGCCATATCGCTCGACTTGTCGTGGGCGTGCCCACGCTCGTCGTACTCCACCTCGCCGAGGATCGCGACGACCGGCACCAGCACCCGCGACGCCTGGAGCGCGGCGATCACCTGGTAGCGGCCCGCGCCCGGCTCTCGGGCATAGACCTCCAGCGCCGCGGCCACCGCGCTGGGCGTCGACCCGTCGTCGTCGCCGAACCCCGGCTTGGGGATCTCGCGGCGCGGCTCATCGGGGCTCAGCGGCTGAACAGGCACCCGCAGAGGCTACGGCGCCCCCGCCGACCTTGCACCTTTTGACGCCGACCTTGCACGTAACGACGCCGAGCTTGCACGTAACGACGCCGAGCTTGCACGTGCTGCGCTCTAGGGTGAGCGCATGGATGCGGAGATCGGCGTGCGCATCTTGGAGCGGGCGCTCGCCGTCGGTCCGCGGTGTGGAAGAGCGACGCTCATCGCGATCGATGGCCGCTCCGGCTCGGGGAAGACCACGCTCGCCATGGCCATCGTGGCCTTGGCCGAGTCGCGCGGCCTGACCTGTGCGGTCGTACACGGAGACGAGCTCTGCCCGGGTTGGGATGGGCTACCGGCCGTGCCCGGTCGCTTCAGCGCAATCGTCGAGGGCCTGAGAGCTCGGGGACGCGCGACCTACCCCACCTGGGACTGGCATGCGAACGGCCCCGGCGCGCCCGCCGAGCTCCCGCCGACCAACCTCGTCATCTTCGAGGGTCCCTCCGCCGCCGACCCGCAGTGGGCCGCATCCACCTCTGCGTCGGTGTGGATGGAGGCACCGGTGCGACGGCGCAAGCAGCGGGCACTCACCCGCGACGGCGAGACCTTCGCGCCGTACTGGGACCACTGGGCGGCAGCCGAGGACGCCTACTTCAGCGGGCGAAAGCCAGAGCACGCCGATTTCGTCGTGACGACCTGACGGTCAGAACGCGCAAGGTCGACGTCACTACCTGCAAGGTCGACGTAAGAACGGGCAAGGTCGGCGTCAATAAGTGCAAGGTCGGCGGGCTAGCGCTAAGGCTGGGGTGAGGCTGACTTCGCCAGGGCGAGGGCCTTGAGCTGCCGCGCGGCCAGGATGCCGCGCTGACCGTCGGCGTTCTGGATGCCCATCGCCGAGATCGTGGTGCCGTCGGAGAGGTCGATGGTCGCCCACGGAGCGCCCCGACGCAGCGACACCGAGACGATCTGCGCCCACTCGAACTGACGGCGACGATAGCCGTTCACGACGACGAGACTGTCCTCGCTCGCGCTGATCCGGCACCGCATCAATGCGAACCAGACGCCCAGCGCGATCAGGCCGAGGAAGATCAGCGTGCCGATCTCGAGGCCGCTGAACTCGGCGCGGACCTTGGGGCTGAAGCCGAACCAGGCGGCGAAGACCACGACCACGAGGGCGAACCCGCTGACTCCCCCGACCACACGCACGCCGAGCGGGCGCCACGTGTGCGGCAGTGTGACCAGGTCGACCTGCTCGTCGCTCATCGTGAGCTCATAGACGGCAGGCGTGGATGTCGGTCATCAGGATGCCGCGCGCACCGATCCCGTAGAGGTCGTCCATGAGCTTGTTCGCACCGAGGCGCGGCACCATCGACCGAACCGCGACCCAGCCCTCGCGATGCAGCGGCGAGACCGTCGGGCTCTCGATCCCCGGGGTGAGGGCGACCGCCTGGTCGACAGCGCTCTGGGGGATGTCGTAGTCCATCATCACGTAGCTGCGCGCGACCAGGACGCCGTCGATGCGGCGCTTGAAGATCTCGAAGCCTTCGGGCTCCTCGGCACTCTGACGGCGGATCAGGACCGCCTCGGACTCCATGATCACGTCACCGACGATCTCCAGGCCCGCCTGCCGCAGCGTGGTGCCGGTCTCGACCACGTCCGCGATCACGTCCGCGACGCCCAGCCGGATGCTGGTCTCGACGGCGCCGTCCAGGCGCAGCACCTCGGCCTCGATCCCCTGCTCGGCCAGGTACTGCCGGACGACGCCGACGTACGAGGTCGCGATGCGCTTGCCGGCCAGATCGCTCAGCGAGCCGAGCGTCCCGGGGAACGCGGCGAAGCGGAACTTCGACCGACCGAAGCCCAGGGAGCGCACCTCGTCCGCGTGGGCACCGGAGTCCAGCAGCAGGTCGCGGCCGGTGATGCCGATGTCGAGCGTGCCCGACCCGACGTAGAGCGCGATGTCGCGGGGACGGAGGTAGAAGAACTCGACGCCGTTGTCCGGATCGGAGACGGTGAGCTCTTTGGAGTCGGTGCGCTGGCGATAGCCCGCCTCGCGCATGAGATTGGTGGCCGCCTCGGAGAGCGAGCCCTTGTTCGGGATCGCGATCCGCAGCGTGCTGTCCTGCTGTGCCATGAGAGAAGTCCTAGAGGTGTGCGTAGACGTCGTCGAGCGAGATTCCGGCGGCGAGCATCAGCACCTGTGCGTGGTACAGCAACTGGCTGATCTCCTCGGCCGCCCGCTCATGGCCCTCATGCTCGGCCGCCATCCAGGACTCGGCGGCCTCCTCGACCAGCTTCTTGCCGATCTGGTGGACGCCGGCATCGACCGCCGCCACCGTGCCGGAGCCCTCGGGGCGCGTCGCAACCTTGTGGCTGAGCTCGGCCCAAAGCTCCTCGAACGTCTTCACAGGGCTTAAGACTAGGGGGTCAGCGCGAGCGGATATCAGCCAAGGTCTTCGCGGTGAGAAGGGCAGCGCTGGTCGCCTCGTCGCCCTTGTCCTCCCGACTGCCCGGCAAACCGGACCGATCCAGTGCCTGCTCGTCGTTGTCGCAGGTGAGCAGCCCGAAGCCGATCGGGACGCCGGTGTCGAGGGCGACCCGGGTCAGACCGTCCGTGGCGGCAGCGCTCACGTACTCGAAATGGGGCGTGCCACCCCGGATGATCACGCCGAGGGCGATCACGGCGTCGTAACCCGCCTGTGCGAGCGCCTGGGCGGCGATCGGCAGCTCGAAGGACCCCGGAATGCGCACGATCGTCGGATCGGAGACGCCGAAGCGCTTCAGGGAGCGCTCGGTACCGGCCAACAGGCCGTCCATGACCTCGGTGTGCCAGCTGGCCGCGACGACGGCGACCTTGAGGTCGCTGCAGTCGACGGCCTCGGTCGTCGGTGCTCCCGCGCCGCTCATTGGGCGTCTCCCGTCGCTTCGAGGGCGGCCAGGTCGAGCCGCTCGAGATTGGGCAGTGCGTGACCGAGCCGGTCCCGCTTGGTGCGGAGGTAGGCCAGGTTGTACTCGTTGGGCTCGAGCGCCAGCCCGATCACCTCACTGACCTCGATGCCGTACCGACCCAGCTCGGCGGACTTGTCCGGGTTGTTGCTGAGCAGGCGCACCCGATGGATGCCGAGGTCGCGGAGGATCTGCGAGGCCGCCGCGTAGTGCCGGGAGTCCGCGGGCAGTCCGAGCTCCAGGTTGGCGTCCACCGTGTCGCGGCCCTGGTCCTGGAGCGCATAGGCCTTGAGCTTGGAGAGCAGGCCGATTCCGCGCCCCTCGTGCCCCCGCAGGTAGACGACGACCCCGCGACCCTCCGCTTGGACCAGTCGCATGGCCTCGTCCAGCTGCGGCCCGCAGTCACAGCGCTGGGAGCCGAACGCGTCGCCGGTGAGGCACTCCGAGTGCACGCGGGTGAGGACCGGGCGGCCGTCGGCGAGCGCCGCGGGGTCTCCGACGACGAGCGCCACCTGCTCGCCGCCCTCGACGGTCTCCTCGTACCCGATGGCGGTGAACATGCCGGCCGCGGTGGGCAGCGTGGTCGTGGCAGCCCGCTGCAGGTTCATCTCGGTGCGACGGCGGTACTCGACCATCTGCTCGATGGAGATCATCAGCAGGCCGTGCTCGTCGGCGAACTCGCGCAGCTCGGGGCCGCGCTTCATGGTGCCGTCGTCGTTGACGATCTCCACCAGCACGCCGGCTGGCGTGAGGCCGGCCAGGCGAGCGAGGTCCACGGCCGCCTCGGTGTGACCGCGCCGCACCAGAACGCCGCCTTCGCGGTAGCGCAGCGGGAAGACGTGGCCGGGGCGGGTGAGCTCCCACGGCTCGGTCGCGGAGTCCGCGAGCACCCGAGCGGTGTGGGCCCGGTCCGCAGCCGAGATCCCGGTGGAGACGCCGTCACGGGCATCGACCGAGATCGTGTAGGCCGTACGCAGCTTGTCCTTGTTGTGCGGGGTCATCAGCGGGATCTCGAGGCGATCGAGGATCTCGGCCGGCATCGGGACGCAGATGACGCCACTGGAGTGCCGGATCGTGAACGCCATCAGCTCCGGCGTCGCCTTGGAGGCGGCGAAGATCAGGTCGCCCTCGTTCTCGCGATCCTCGTCATCGACCACCACGACCGCCTTGCCGGCGGCGATCGCCGCGATGGCGTCCTCGACGTCGTCCAGTCGCACGCCCTCATGCTGAGTGCTCATCGGTTACCCACCATCTTCTCGACATATTTGGCGATGACGTCGGCCTCCAGATTGACCAGGTCACCGGGTTGCTTGAAGCCCAGCGTCGTGCGCGCCAGGGTCTCGGGGATCAGGCTGACGCGGAACGCGCCATCCGCGACGTCGACCACCGTCAGGGAGATTCCGTCGACGGTGATCGACCCCTTCGCCACCAGGTAGCGCTCGAGCTCGGCCGGCACGGAGATCGTCACGATCTCCCAATGCTCACTGGGCTCACGCGAGACGACCGTCCCGGTGCCGTCGACGTGACCCTGCACGATGTGCCCGCCCAGCCGGGTGGCCGGCGTGACGGCACGTTCGAGGTTGACGCGCGTGCCGGGCTCGAACGCCCCCAGCGACGTCTTCGCCAAGGTCTCGTGCATGACGTCGGCCGTGAAGACGCCGTCGACATTGGTCACGACGG
This sequence comes from Marmoricola sp., assembly GCA_051952795.1. Classification (GTDB taxonomy): domain Bacteria; phylum Actinomycetota; class Actinomycetes; order Propionibacteriales; family Nocardioidaceae; genus Marmoricola. The sequence goes on along the minus strand of JBQCJL010000385.1, from coordinate 6,019 downwards.
TGAGGCAGCATCCATTCACCGCGATCGAGTCGCCCAGGCCGGCATCGGTCGTCACCAGCGGACCGTGCACCGAGAGGCGCACCGCGTCTCCCTGGTCCTCGATGACCTGGACCGTGCCGAGCTCCTCCACGATTCCCGTGAACATGTCATGCCCTCCCTGGGCGTCGTGGCAGCAGGGTGAGCCGCACGTTCGTCTCGCTCGCCGTGCCGACGGTCGTCACTTCGGCGATCGACAGATGTAAGGCGTCGGCGAGGGTGTTGATTCCCAGGTCGGCCACCGCGCTGGCGCCTGAGCCCAGCAGCGAGGGAGCGAGGTAGGCGATCACCTCGTCGACAAGGCCGGCCCGCAGGAACGCGGCCGCCAGCGTCGGGCCGCCCTCGAGGAACACGTGGCGACGCCCCCGCTCATACAGCTCGGCGAGGGCCGCACGAGGATCCTGGGTGCGCAGGCGGACGGTCTCGGTCTGCTCGTCGAACACCCTCCGCTCGGGCGGCAGCTCCCGCTCCCCCATCACCGCCCTGAGCGGCTGATGCGGCAACGGCAGGTCGTACTCGTCGCGGACGGTGAGCTGGGGGTCGTCGACGGCCACGGTGTTGGTGCCGACGAGCATCACGTCGCACAGCGCGCGGAGACGATGGGCGTCGACCCGCGCCGCCCGCGATGACACCCACCGGCTGGTGCCGTCGGCGGCCGCGCTACGCCCGTCGAGCGTGGCAGCGAACTTCCAGGTGACGAAGGGGCGCCCGTGTTCGAGTGCGAAGGTCCACGCGCGGTTCAGCACGCGCGCCTCGTTCTCATGGAGCCCGAACTCGACCTCCACGCCGGCGGCCCGCAGCGTGGCCGTGCCGCCCTGCGCCACCGGGTTCGGATCGGGCTGTGCGAACACCACACGCCGCACCCCGGCGCGGACCAGGGCCTCGGCGCAGGGACCGGTCCGACCGGTGTGATTGCACGGCTCGAGTGTCACCACAGCGGTGGCTCCCCGCGCCGCATCACCCGCCTCGGCCAGCGCGGCGGCCTCGGCGTGCAGCGTGCCGGCGCCTCGGTGGAAGCCGACGGCGGTCTCCCGACCGTCCGCGTCGAGGAGCACGCAGCCCACCCGGGGGTTCGGCCCCAGCGGCACGCCCGGCGTCGCAGCCAACGCGAGGGCACGCCGCATGGCGTGGATCTCCGCATCGCTGAACATCTGGTGCCTCCCGGGTCGCGCACGCGCACTCCGGGGTCAGGCGTCTCCCCGCGCGTCGGCACGGAGCGACGCCGCGTGCTTCTTCCCATCCGGACTTTGACCGTCGGTCCAGGAATTCCACCTGGTCAACCGTCCACTCGGCTTGCGCCGAATGCGTGAACGGGTCGCGGACTATCACCGCCGGCTCGGAATTTCACCGACCCCAGAGCACGCGAGCTATAGCTCGTCGATCTGAAAATATCGCATGCGGCGCCTCGGATGCACGCGTTCCGCTGTGCGGTCAGACACGTACGGCGTCGAGGGCCTTGGCCTTCAGCGCCTGGACCATCGCGTCCGGGTCATCGGCCGCGTAGACCGCCGAACCGGCCACGAAGGTGTCCGCGCCGGCCTCGGCGCAGCGCTCGATCGTCTCCAGGGAGACACCACCGTCGACCTGCAGCCAGAGCTCGAGGCCGTGCTTGTCGAAGAGCTCACGGGTGCGCCGGATCTTCGGCAGGCACATGTCGAGGAACCGCTGGCCGCCGAAGCCGGGCTCGACCGTCATGATCAGCACGGTGTCGAGCTCGGCGAGGAGATCCTCGTAGGGCTCGATCGGCGTGGCCGGCTTGAGTGCCATGCAGGCGCGCGCACCCTTGGCGCGGATCTCGCGGGCCAACCGCACCGGCGCGGCCGCGGCCTCGACGTGGAACGTCACGCTGCCCGCGCCGGCCTCGGCGTAGGCGGGCGCCCAGCGGTCGGGATCCTCGATCATCAGGTGGGCATCGAGCGGAAGCGCCGTGTTCTTCAGCAGCGATTCGAAGACCGGGAGCCCGAGGGTCAGGTTGGGCACGAAGTGGTTGTCCATCACGTCCACGTGCACCCAGTCCGCACTCGGGATGCGGGCGACCTCGCCGGCGAGGTTGGCGAGGTCCGCATTCAGGATGCTGGGGGTGATCCGGGCGTCAGGCACGCGCCGAGCCTATCCAGCACGACGGAGCACCGCGAGGAACATCGCATCCGTGCGGTGCAGGTGCGGCCAGAGCTGTAGGGCCTGCGGCATCGCGCGACAAGCCGCATCGGAGAGCCACGGCACGACCGCGGGCGCGTCCTCGAGCTCGACGTCGTCGCGCTCACGGAGGATGGAGCCGACCACGTGCACCGTCTCGGCCAGGACCGGAGAGCAGGTCGCATAGGCCACCACGCCGCCGGGTCGGGTCGAGTCGATCGCGCGATTCAGCAGGGCCTGCTGCAGCGGCACGAGCGCGTCGAGGTCGCTGGGCTGGCGGCGCCAGCGCGACTCGGGTCGCCGACGCAGGGCGCCCAGTCCGGAGCAGGGTGCATCGACGAGGACGCGATCGAAGGTGCCCTCGCGCCACGCCGGTCGGGTGCCGTCGCCGGCGATGACGGCCGCGCCGGATCCGGGCAGGGCCCGGAGAGCCTTGGCGACCAGCTCCGCTCGATGCGGGGCGCGCTCGTTGGCCAGGAGGAAGGATCCCTGCTGCGCGGCGAGTGCCGCCAGCAGCGAAGCCTTCCCACCGGGCCCCGCGCAGAGGTCCAGCCAGCGTTCGCCGACGGGGGTCTCCAGCTCCACGGCGGCGAGCGCCAGCGCGATCAGCTGGGATCCTGCGTCCTGGACTCCCGCCCGCCCCTCGCGCACCGCTGCGATCGAGCCCGGGTCGCCCCCGCCGATCTCGACGCCCACGGGCGAGACCGGGTGACGGGTCGCACCCTCGACGGCGAGCAGCTCATCGACCGATGCCAGGCCGGGCCGCGCGACCAGACACACCCGCGGTGGCTCGTTGTCCGCCTCGAGGATCGGCGTCGGATCGTCCCCGCTGGCCTCGGCCAGCGCCTCGACGATCCAGGCGGGGTGCGCGTATCGCACGGACACGTCGGCGTCGAGCTCGTCGAGCCACGCATCCAACGAGCGCTGAGCGACCTTGCGCAACACGGCGTTGACCAGGCCCGCGACCCGGTGTCCGATCTCGCGTCGCGCCAACGACACGCTGGTGGCGACGGCCGCGTGCTGTGGCACCCGCATGCTCAGCAGTTGGTGTGCTCCGAGGAGCAGGACGTCGCGAACGGGCGGCTCCATAGTGCGGTCGACCAAGGCATCCAGGATCGCCTCGTACGTCGCCCGCCGGCGCAGGGTTCCGGACACCAGCTCGGTGGCGAAGGCTGCGTCGCGACTCGCGAGCCTCGCGGCCCGGATGGCCGAGGCGAGCGCGAGGTTGGCGTAGGCGTCCTCGGCATCCACAGCTCGGAGGACTCTGAAGGCGAGCACGCGCGGATCCGAGACGGGACCCCCGGACCTCGTCACGAGGACCTCCTCACGAGCGGTCGGTGCTTGCCCCGAGGACCGTCCCCGGCTCCGGCCGGGTCCCCCGGGCCCAGTCCGCGGCGTCCATGGCCTTCTTGCCGAAGGCCTTCACCTCACCGAGTCGGACCGGAGCGGTGCCGGTTCCCACCCAGACGGCGTTCTTCTCGACACCGATCTCGCCGGGAGCGAGCTGGTGGTCGGTCGACGCAAGGCGGACGGGGCCGAGCTTGAGGCGCTCGCCTCCGATGGTCGTCCACGCGCCGGGGAACGGAGTGCAGGCGCGGATCTGGTGGTCGATGACGACCGCGGGACGGCGCCAGTCCACCTGAGCGTCGTCCACGGTGATCTTGGGCGCGTACGTCATGCCCTCGGCCTGCTGCTCGCGCGCCTCGAGGCTGCCGTCCTCGATGCCGTCCAAGGTCTGCACCAGGAGTCCGGCGCCGCCTTCGGCGAGCTTGGCCAAGAGCGTGCCCGCAGTGTCGTCGGGACGAATCAGCTGCGTCATCACGCCGAACGTCGGACCCGCATCCAGCTCCTTGACGATCCGGAAGGTGGTCGCTCCGGTCACCTCGTCGCCAGCCCAGAGCGCGTATTGGACCGGCGCGGCGCCGCGCCAGCGTGGCAGCACCGAGAAGTGCAGATTGATCCACCCGTGCTCGGGGATGTCCAGGGCCGACTGGGGCAGCAGCGCTCCGTAGGCCACCACCGGGCACGCGGCGGGCGCCAACGCCGTCAGCTCCGCCTGGAAGTCCGGATCCCGAGGATGCTCGGGCTTGAGAACAGGAATCGACGCCAGCTCGGGTCGGCTCGCCATCCACTGCGCGACGGGTGACGCCACGAGCGATCGTCCGCGACCTGCCGGAGCATCCGGACGGGTCACCACACCGACGAGCTCGTGCCGGGAGTCCACGATCGCCTCGAGGGACGGGATCGCCACCTCCGGCGTCCCAGCGAAGACCACGCGCATCAGAGGCCGAACCCATGGGTCGCGTGCGGCGAGATCTTGACCACCGTGGTGTCCTCGTTGAACCAGGACGCCTCGCGGATCTGCCGCATGGCCTCGCGGCGCCTCTCCCGATCCAGCCGGTCGATGAACAGGACGCCGTCGAGATGGTCGGTCTCGTGTTGGATCGCCCGCGCCAGCAGCTCGGAGCCCTGGATCTCGACAGGATCGCCGTGCATGTTGAAGCCCCGGGCGACCACGCTCAGCGCCCGACGGCAGTCGATGAGGAGCCCCGGGATGGACAGGCAGCCCTCGTCGCCCTCCTGGGTCTCCTCGGAGAGGGTCAGCGTCGGGTTGATCAGATGGCCGACCGTCTGGTCCACATTCCAGGTGAAGACGCGCAGCCCGACCCCGATCTGCGGCGCCGCGAGGCCGGCGCCCGGGGCGTCCAGCATCGTCTCGGTGAGATCACGCACAAGATGGCGCAGCTCAGCGTCGAACGACGTCACCTCGAGGGCGGGCGTGCGCAGCACGGGATCACCGAACAACCGGATCGGACGGACGGCCAAATCCCTTGCTCCCTTTAGTCGAAGGCGAGAACTCCGTCGTCAATCTTTCCATAGCGGAGGGTGGGGATATCGGCCGCGTAATTGTTCGGCATCTGCCACGGCTTGCTCTCGCCTGCGAGCGGCAGCTCGTCGGCCTTGCGAGTGACGTAGCCCGAGCTGAGCGGCATCAGCGGGACGCCGGCCATGCCGTCGGGGACCACCGGCACGACGCGCTTGGCGCCCTTCTTCGCCATCGTCTTGAGCAGACGGATGGTGTATTCGGAGACCAGGTCGGCCTTGAGCGTCCACGACGCGTTGGTGTATCCGACGACGAACACGAAGTTCGGCAGGCCGTCGATCATCGAGCCCTTGTAGACGAAGTGCTCCGGCATCTTGTGCGTGGCTCCGTCGACGCTGACCTCGAGGCCGCCCATGAGCGACAGGTTCAGTCCGGTGGCGGTCACGACGATGTCGGCCTCGATCGTGCTGCCGTCCTTGAGCCTGATCCCGCTCTCGGTGAAGGTCTCGATCTCGCCGGTGGCGATGGAGGCCTCGCCCTTGCGGATCGACCGGAAGAGGTCACCGTTCGGGACCACGCACAGGCGCTGATCCCAGGGGTTGTAGCGGGGGTTGAAGTGCACGTCGACCGGATAGTCCTCGGGCAGCTGCTGCTTGGTGAGGCGCCGGATCAGCGCGCGCACGGTGTCGGGGCGGCGGCGGCTCAGCTGGTAGAGCGCGGCCTGGAGGATCACGTTGCGCCAGCGTGCCTGCTCGGCCGCCACCTTGGCCGGCAGGAGTCGTCGCAGCAGCGACCCGGTGGGGTCGACCGACGGGACCGACATGATGTAGGTGGGAGAGCGCTGCAGCATGGTGACGTGTGCGGCGTCCGGCGCCATCGAGGGCACGAGGGTGATCGCGGTCGCGCCGGAGCCGATCACGACGACCTTCTTGCCGGCATAGTCGAGGTCCTCGGGCCAGAACTGCGGATGCACCGTCTGGCCCTGGAACTTCTCGATGCCCGGGAAGGCCGGAAGGTAGCCCT
>JBQCJL010000384.1:0-4289 GCA_051952795.1 Marmoricola sp. | reverse complement strand
GACAACCAGAACGCTACCGTTTCTTGCGTTTGGGGCTACTCTTTCCATTGTGTTGTCGCACGCCCTAACTAAAGGGCGGCCCTTGGTATATCCCTGGGGCCGCCGTTCTTCGTTCCGAGGACTAGTCCAGGAACTTCGAGGCGAACTTCGCGGCGGCGTCCGTGACGCTGAGGGCGGAGCGACCCACCGCGCGCGGCGCTTGGAGGAGCGCCGTCGGTGCAGCCTCGACGGTGCGGCGGGCGGTGGCGATGGCGGCAGCGGCACGCGAGAGGTGCGCCTCGCTGCGACACACGGAGGCGTCGGCGGCCATGTCCTGGCAGCTGTCGGCGTCGTCATAGGCAAGGTGGGAGGCGGCTGAAGACGTCATATCACCGACGCTAAGGGCTACTGATGAGTACTCCCAGCGCCGAAACAAGATCGTTACTGATTATTCTCACGCCATGCCTCTGCTGCTCTCCGGATCGATCGCGACCGACCACCTGATGACCTACGGCGGGACCTTCTCCGAGTCGTTGATCGCCGACCAACTCCACAATCTGTCGGTGTCCTTCCTGGTCGACGCCCTCGACGTGCGTCGCGGCGGCGTCGCCGCCAACATCGGCTTCGGGCTCGGACGGCTCGGGGTGCGTCCCGTGTTGGTCGCCTCTGCGGGCAAGGACTTCGGCGACTACCGCGCGTGGCTCGAGGACCACGGCGTCGACTGCGACTCGGTGCGGATCTCCGAGACGCTGCACACCGCACGCTTCGTGTGCACCACCGACCGGACCATGGCGCAGATCGCGTCGTTCTATCCCGGAGCGATGAGCGAGGCGGGGGACATCAGCCTCGGCCCCGTCGTCGAGCGGGTCGGCACCCCCGACTACGTCGTGATCAGCGCCAACGACCCGGCGGCGATGGCACGCCACACCATCGAGTGCCGCGAGGCGGGCTACCCGTTCATCGCCGACCCCAGCCAGCAGCTCAGCTTCGCGGACGGCGAGCTGATCCGGACCCTCGTCGACGGCGCCGCGATCCTGTGCTCCAACGAGTACGAGTCGCACGTCATCCTGGAGAAGACCGGGTGGACCGAGGACGAGGTCCTCAGTCGGGTCGGCATCCAGGTGACCACGCTCGGCGCGGACGGCGTGCGGATCACGCAGGAGGGTGCCGCCACCATCAAGGTCGCCGGCGTCCCGGATGTCACCGCGGTCGAGCCGACCGGCGCCGGGGATGCGTTCCGCAGCGGCTTCCTGGCCGCCCTGTCGTGGGGTCTGGGACTCGAGCGTGCCGCCCAGACCGGATGCGTGATCGCGTCCTACGTCGTCGAGTCGATCGGGACGCAGGAGTACACCTTCACCAACGACGAGTTCATCGCTCGTCTGCGCGGTGCGTACGGCGACGAGGCGGCGGCTGACGTCCAGCAGCACCTGGGCTGAGGTCTAGGCGAGTCGCCGGACCGTGGAGGTGGTGGCGCCGTCGTCTCCGTCGGCGGCGCCCACGTACTCCTGAGAGCGCATCCGGCACCAGGCGGGCACGTCGACCGCGGCGGCCGCGTCGTCGGCGATCACCTCGATCAATCCTCCGACCGGGACCCTGGGCAGGGCCTTGGCGAGCTCGATGATCGGCCGCGGGCAGAGCATGCCCCGACAGTCGAGCTGCACCGCGCTCATACCCCCGCCTCGGTGCGGAGCTCCATGACGACCTCGCCCAGTGCGGCGAGGAACCGCTCGACGTCCTCGTCCGTCGTCGAGGGCGCAACGGAGACCCGCACGTTGCCGTGGGTGAGTGCGCCCATGGCTGCGAGCACGTGGCTGGGCTCCAGGCTGCTCGCGGTGCAGGCCGAGCCCGAGGCCACCGCGAACCCGCGCCGGTTCAGCCGGTCCACCAGCGACTCCCCGTCTAGGTAGAGGCAGGAGAACGTCACCAGGTGGGGGAGACGGTCCTCCGGCGCCCCCACGACGTCGACATCCGGGATCTTGGCGACCTCCCGCCGGATCCGATCGACGAGCGCGTGTTGGCGGTCGCGGGAGGGAGCATCGTCGAGGGCGCCGCTCAGGGCGGCCGCCGCTGCCAGGGCGCTGCCGATGTTCTCGAAGCCCACCGCTCGTTCGTCCGCACGGTCGTCGCCGGGGAAGGGGTTCCACCACGGCGTCCCGCGCCGGACCAGCAGGATCCCGACGCCGGCGGGGCCACCCCACTTGTGCGCCGACAGGGCCATGGTGTCCCAGTCGGTCGGCAGCGCGTCGCGGCCTCCCGATGCGCAGGCGTCCACGAACAGGGCCGCATCGGTCTGGGCTCGGAGCGCCGCGATGGGCTGTCGCGTGCCGACCTCATGATTGGCGCTCTGGAGCGCCACCACGCCGACGTCGGCAGGAAGCGACGTGAGATCGACCACGCCGAGGGCGCCGACGGGGAGGCGCGTCACGACGCCTCCGCGCCGCTCGTGCCACTCGGCCGCGTGCAGCACGGCGCTGTGCTCGACGCTGCTGACGGCGACGTGCGTGGCGAGGCGGGTCGGGTTGATCAACCCGAGCAGTCCGAGGTGGCAGGCGTGCGTGCCCGACGGGACGAAGACCACCTCGTCGGGACGCACATTCAGGCTCTCGGCCACCGAGGCGCGAGCGTTGTCCAGGAGGAGCCGGGACCGCCGCCCAGCGTCGTGGAGGCGGCGTGGATCCGCGTAGCCGGCGGTGGTGCCGCGCAGGAGTAGGTCGGCCGCAGCGGGGTACAAGGGCTGTCCCGATGCCGAGTCGAGATACGTCTCTGCGTCCACCCATCGAATTTAGCCAGTTTGGGCATAGCCCTGCACGCCGGTGCCTCTCAGCCGGTAGTAGGGTTCGGCTTGTCTGTCTTTGCGGAAGTAGAAGAGAAAGGGCTCGTTCGTGAGTCTGGAACTCCCCAAGCGCCTGCGTAGGGTCGCCTTCGGTGGCGTCGGCGTCGGCGCTTTGTTGCTGCTGAGTGGCTGTTCGAAGGCCGATCAGGACACGTGGAAGCGCATCGCCATGCCGGCCCCTCGCACGGTCAAGGGCCACGACATCCTGCACCTGTGGCAGAACGCCTGGATCGTGGCCATGATCACCGGCGTCATCGTCTGGGGCCTGATCTTCTACGCGTGCATCCGGTTCCGCCGGCGCAGCGAGGACGAGATCCCCGTCCAGACCCGCTACAACCTGCCGATCGAGGTGTTCTACACCCTCGCGCCGGTCATGATGGTGGTCGTCTTCTTCTTCTTCACCGTGAAGACCCAGGACAACGTCGACCGGGACTTCAAGAACCCTGATCTGACTGTGACGGTCGTCGGTCAGCAGTGGTCGTGGACGTTCAACTACAACCTGACCACCAACCCCAAGTACGACCAGTCGCTCGGTGACGCCTCCCAGGGCAACACCACCAAGGAGTTCATCGAGGCTCCCGGCACCCTGGGCAACGGCACCGTGGTGCACGACATCGGTACCACGGCCGACCGCCCGACGCTGTGGCTCCCGGTGGGCAAGAAGGTCGAGTTCCACCTCTACTCGCCCGACGTCATCCACTCGTTCTGGTCGACCGACTTCCTGTTCAAGAAGGACGTCGTCCCCGGTCGTGACAACACCTTCGGCCTGACGCCCAACGTGATCGGAACCTTCGAAGGCCGTTGCGCCGAGCTCTGCGGCGTCTACCACTCGCGCATGCTCTTCAACGTGAAGGTCGTGAGCGTCGCCGACTTCGAACAGCACATCAAGGAGCTCTCCCAGAACCCGGCCACGACCGGGCCCGCACTGGGCAGCTCGCAGGACCAGGTCCAGCCTGGTCTTGAGAACACCGGAGGAAACCAGTGACCGCCGTCGCCGACGCCCCGAGCGTGGTCGTACCGCGCCGTACCCTCGGCCAGAACCTGGTGCGCCTGCTCACCACGACTGACCACAAGCTCATCGGGAAGATGTACCTGGTGACCTCGTTCGCCTGGTTCCTCATCGGCGGTGTGATGGCGCTGATGATCCGCTCCGAGCTCGCCTACCCGGGCTCCCAGCTCTTCAACGACGAGCAGTACAACCAGTTGTTCACCATGCATGGCACGATCATGCTGCTGCTGTTCGCGACGCCGTTGTTCTTCGGCTTCGGCAACGCGGTCATGCCGCTCCAGATCGGTGCCCCCGACGTGGCGTTCCCGCGTCTGAACATGTTCAGCTACTGGCTGTTCCTGTTCGGCGGCATCATCGCCGCCTCGGGCTTCCTCTCGCCGCAGGGCGCTGCCGACTTCGGCTGGTTCGCCTACTCGCCGCTGTCGAGCGCCGAGCGCTCGCCGGGCATCGGTGGCGACCTCTGGATCA
>JBQCJL010000383.1:0-4388 GCA_051952795.1 Marmoricola sp. | reverse complement strand
CCGGGCGGCCGCGGCCTGAGGGCCCGCCCGCGTTGCGGCGCAGGGGGTTCCACACCCGGTGTGGTGACCTGGCCGCTGCCCGATCCAAATTTCGATGGGGACGCGGCAATTTCGATCAGGTCAGCTCGCGCGGCAGTCGTCCAGCGCGTTCCGGACATATGGCTTCGCGTCAGAGACAGCGTGACGCGTCGTCCGCTCGCATTCCGATCAAAGTTGCCGCTTATCGATCGAAATTTCGATCGCAAAGCGGCGACATCACAACAGCTGTTGTGAAACCGCCACCGCGCGTCAGTACTCCACCGGCCGCTCAAGCAGCGACTTCGCGACCGCCCGGTAGGCCTTCGCACCCTTGCTGTTCGTCGTGGTCGCCAGGATCGAGCGACCGACCGCCGGCGCCTCGGCGAACCGGATCGACTTGGGGATGGGCGGCTCGATGATGGCGAGCTCGTAGGCCTGCGAGACGTTGTCGAGCACGGCGCGGGCGTGATTGGTGCGGCCGTCGTAGAGCGTGGGCAGCACGCCCCACACGTCCAGCGTCGGGTTGGTGAAGCGACGGACGTCGTGGACCGTGTCGAGGAGCTGGCCGACACCGCGGTGCGACAGCGTCTCGCACTGCAGCGGGATGACCACGCCGCTGGCCGCCGTCAGCGCGGCGACCGTGAGAACGCCCAGCGACGGAGGGCAGTCGAGGAGCACCCAGTCGTACTCGTCCAGCCCGGCGAGCACGGCCTTGATGACGTACTCGCGGCCGGTCCGGGTGAGCAGGTCGGCCTCGGCGCGGGCAAGCTCGATGGTCGCGGGCAGGAGGTCCACCGCGTCGGCCGTCGTGACGATCACCTCGTGGGGGTCGACGCCCTTGGTGATGACGTGATGCACCGACAGATCGAGGTGCTCGGGATCCACTCCGAGGCTGAACGTCAGGCAGGCCTGCGGATCGAGGTCGACCAGGAGCACCCGCTGCCCGAGCTCGGCGAGCGAGGCGCCGATGGAGGCGACCGAGGTCGTCTTGGCGACGCCACCCTTCTGGTTGGCGATCGCGACGACACGCGCCATCTTGGGCGCCGGGTTACTGGAAGACATCGAGGTCCATCATGCCTTAGCCGCAATGAACGCCCGGACCGAGTCCGCGACCATCTGCACCGCGATCGCGGAGAGGAGCAGGCCGGCGATCCGGGTCAGTAGGAGCACCCCGCTCTTGCGCAGCGCCCGCAGGATCGGGATCGAGAACCGCATCGCCAGCCAGAGACAGACGTGGACTGCGACGACGCCGATGGCCACCGCCGCGAAGGCCTGCCAGTCGTGGACGTTCCGCGAGAAGACCATCGTCGCGACGATGGCTCCCGGGCCGGCCATGAGCGGCGTCCCCAAGGGCACGAGTGCGACGTTGGCGTCCTCGGTCGGGGCGTGCTCCTGCTCGTTGCCCGTGAGCAGCTCGAGGGCGACCAGCAGGAGGAGCAGTCCTCCGGCGCCCTGGAGGGCGGGCAGCGAGATGTGCAGGTAGCTCAGGATCTGCTGCCCGAAGAACGCGAACGCCACGATCACCGTGAAGGAGACCGCGACCGCCTGCCAGGCCGCATGCCGCATCCGCCTCGGGGGCAGGTGCCCCGTCAGTGACAGGAAGATCGGAACGGTTCCGACCGGGTCCATGATCACAAAGAGCGTGACGAACACGCTCGTCATCAGAGTCAGATCCATCGCGTCACCAGGAGGCCCGCTCGGTGCCGAAGGGCATGCCCAGCGCGTCCTCGGAGATCCCGGAGATGTCGGTGAGCAGCCAGTCGTCGCGCATCAGGAGCGCAGCGGAGGCAGGCCTGATCACCACCCACAGCCACCGGCCGTCGGCCTCCCCCGCGAAGGCGGTGGTCTCGAGCAGGTCGGCGACGGCAACGAGACTCAGCATGATCCACCACGCCACCGCTCCCGAGTCGATCCGCACGTAGGCGGCCGGACGCTCGCCGCCGACATCGACGCCCAGATGACGACCAGGATCGACGCCGGCCAGGCCCGCGCACCGCGCTCCGACGCCGACTCCCGGATCCTCGCTGATGACGCTGACCTCCACCCGGCCATCGGGCACCGTCGAGCCGATGGTCACCGAGAAGGTCGCGGAGTCCGTACCCGCCACGCAGCCGAAGTCGGCGATCGCCCACCCGGGACTCATCGGCCAGGGTAGGTAGATCGATCGCTCGGGCAGCAGCTCGCTGACCTCGCGCAACCCCTCGATGTCGACCGCGTGCGGGCGGGCGAGCGGCGTCTGGATGCCATGGACCGGACACTCGACGGTGCCGAGGTGCGACCCGCGCTTGGCCTTCGAGGACACCTTCACGTCTCGTGCGCACCGGGGGCACGAGAGGAGCAGGGGCATGGCATCCAACCTACTGGCGGCGCTCGACGGCACGCTACGGTCGGCGGATGACCGAGGTCGCCCGCGCCCACTCGCCGCGAGGCGAGATCACCCTGCGCGAGCGCATCGGGCGTGGAGGACAACCGGTCCTCGAGCTCAGGGTCAACGGCATCTTCGTGATGGACGATGAGGAGACCTCCAGCGAGCGGGCGTTGGCTCAGGCTGCCCTCGACGCCCTGGGCGACGTGTCGGGGATGCGCGTGCTCGTGGGCGGTCTCGGACTGGGGTTCACCGTCGCGGAGCTCCAGCAGGATGCGCGGGTCGGTGCCATCGAGGTCGTCGAGATCGAGGAGCCGCTCGTCGCGTGGCACCGCACGGGCGTGATCGCTCGAGGGCCCGCGCTCCTCACCCGTTCGGGAACGAGTGTCCGGGTCGGCGACATCGCGGAGGTGATCCCCGAGGCGGAATGCGCCTTCGACTTGATCCTGCTCGATGTCGACAACGGTCCTCGGTACCTGGTGCACGAGCAGAATGCCGCGCTGTATCGGGAAGGGTTCCTGCGCGCCGCAGCCACGGCCCTCGCCGGGCGGGGTGTTCTGTGCATCTGGGCGGCCAACGAGGCCGACGATCTCGAGGACGCGATGAGGACCGTCTTCGGGAATGCCGAGAAGCTCACCTACCCGGTGGATCTCCAGGGGCGCCAGGAGCATTACCTCCTGTACTTGTCGCGGCTACTGTCGACAGGGTGAGCTCACCCCACGAAACCACTCGCTCCGCTCGCACTTCCGCGAGGACCCCGGCGACTCGGATCGAGCACGACAGCCTCGGCGAGGTCGAGGTCCCCGAAGATGCCCTCTGGCGGGCACAGACCCAACGGGCGGTGGAGAACTTCCCGATCTCCGGCCGCGGGGTCGATCCCGAGCTGATCCGCGCGTTCGGTCGGATCAAGGCAGCGGCTGCCCGGACCAACGCAGATCTCGGTGTCCTCGACCGCGATGTCGCCGAGGCGATCGCGACGGCGGCGCTGTCCCTCGCCGAGGGCGAGCACGGCGATGCGTTTCCCGTCGATGTCTTCCAGACGGGGTCGGGCACCAGCACGAATATGAATGTGAACGAGGTGATCGCCAGCCTGACCCAGGCAGCCGGCACGCCCGCGCACCCCAACGATCACGTCAATGCCAGCCAGTCGTCGAACGACACGTTCCCCACCGCTATCCATGTGGCCGCGGCGAGCGCGGTGACGGGAAACCTGGTGCCGGCCCTCGAGCATCTCGCCGCCAGCCTCCAGACGAAGGCTGATGAGTTCGCGGAGGTGGTCAAGGCGGGACGAACCCACCTCATGGACGCGACGCCGGTCACCCTCGGGCAGGAGTTCGGCGGCTACGCGCAGATCGTGCGCAACGGGATCGAGCGAGCGGCGTCCACCCTCCCCCGCGTGCTTGAGCTGCCTCTGGGCGGGACCGCCGTCGGAACCGGCATCAACACACCGGCCGGCTTCGCCGCCGCGGTGATCGAGGACTTGGCGGCGCAGACCGGGCTCGCGTTCACGGAGGCGCGCAACCACTTCGAGGCCCAGGGTGGTCAAGACGCTCTCGTCGAGCTGTCCGGTCAGCTCCGCACGATCGCGGTGGGGCTGATCAAGATCAGCAACGACCTGCGTTGGATGAGCTCCGGCCCGTCCGCGGGACTCGCCGAGATCCACCTACCCGACCTCCAGCCCGGATCGAGCATCATGCCGGGGAAGGTGAATCCCGTGCTGCCCGAAGCGACTCTCATGGTGTGCGCGCAGGTCATCGGGAACGACGCGACCGTCACCTACGCGGGGTCAGCGGGTAACTTCGAGCTGAATGTGATGATGCCGGTCATCGCCCGCAACCTGCTGGAGTCGATCTCGCTGCTGGCGAACGTCACCACGCTTCTCGCCGATCGCTGCATCGCCGGCATCACCGCTAACGAGGAGCGGAGCCGGCACTATGCCGAGGCCTCTGCGGCGATCGTGACGCCGCTGAACCGTGTGCTCGGCTACGAGAAGGCCGCCGCCATC
>JBQCJL010000382.1:0-4664 GCA_051952795.1 Marmoricola sp. | reverse complement strand
CGCTCGACGCTGGGTGAATTCCTGAAGCTGCGTGGCTTCCTGCGCGAGATCGAGCCCCTCTGAGCCGCTCAGGAGCCTCGGCTAACCTCCACTCGTGCGTTTCCTCCTGAGCCGTCGTTGGCTGATCTTCTTCGTCGTCGTCGGTCTCCTGGCCTACGGCGCCTGGTGGCTCGGGCAGTGGCAGTTCGACCGGCTGCAGCAGAAGCACCACGACAACGCCCGCATCCAGCACAATCTGGCCCAGCCGCCGGTGCCGGTCGACGCCCTGCTGAAGCCCGGCGTTGAGCGCGACAAGAGCGTCGAGTGGCGCCGGGTCACGATCCACGGCCATTGGGACGATTCCCACACCCTGGTGGTGAAGTACCAGACCGACGACAACGGCGACCCCGGCGTCCGCATCGCCACACCGCTCATCACCCCCTCCGGGGCCGCCGTCCTGGTCGAGCGTGGCTGGATGGGGTCCTCCAACAATGGGGACGTCCGTCCGTCGACTCCCAAGCCGACCGCCGGTGATGTCACGGTGACCGGGTGGGTGCGCGTCTCGGCCACCGGAGATGCCACCGTCATCGCCAATGCCTCCACGCGCGCGCTCTCGGCGTCATCCTTCGCGAGGTGGGTCGGCTCGGCCTATCCGGTCTACGGGAACCCCGTCGACATGGAGATCCAGACCCCGCCCCCGGCCGTGGCACTGGGGCTCGTCGACATGCCCGACGACACCGGCGATGGCCCGCACTTCTTCTACGGCCTGCAGTGGTGGTTCTTCGGCGTGCTCGCCGTGTTCGGCTTCTGCTACCTGGCCTACGACGAGCGCCGGCGGATGCTCACAACGCCTGAATAGCGCCGCCGTCGATCGGCAGCATGGCTCCGGTGATGTAGGACGAGCGCGGACTCAGCAGGAAGACCGCCGCGGCTGCGAACTCGGCCGGCTCACCGTAGCGGCGAAGAGGAATGGTCGCCTCGGCCGTGCGGCGGGCTTCAGCCGGATCATCGCTGGCGCCGTCGAGCTCAAGCAGCCGGTCGGTCGCGAGCCTTCCCGGGAGCAGACCGTTCACCCTGATGTTGCGCGGTCCCAACTCGTTCGCCATCGTCTTGGCCGCCATCGCCAGCCCCGGTCGCAGTCCGTTGGAGATCGCCAGATGTCCGAGCGGTACCTTCACCGAGCTCGACAGCACGAACGCGATGGAACCGGGGCCCTCGATCCCCTCGGCGACCGCGCGCGCGAGCCGCAAGCCACCGAGGAAGACCGACTCGAACGCCTGGCGCCAGCTCTCGTCGGTCGCCTCGAGGATCGGGCCGGCCGGCGGTCCGCCGACGGAGATCAGTGCACCGTCGATCCGCCCGAAGGCATCCCGAGCGGCCGTGACCATCGCGTCCGCAGCACCCGGGTCGCCGTTGTCGACCGCGAGCCCACGCACCGAGGATCCGAGCTGCGCCTCGAGCGCGGCGAGAGTCTCGGCGTTGCGGCCGGTGACGACAACGCGCGCGCCCTCCGCGACCAACGCCTCGACCGCAGCGCGCCCCAATCCCCGACTCCCGCCGGTGACGATGAAGACCTTGTCGGTGAGCTGTAGATCCATGCGTTCCTCCTCAGCCGTGGAGTGTGAGGGCGGCGACGCGGAGCCCATCGGATGACCGATAGATCAGGTAGGTGACCGTGAAGGCGCTGACCTCGTCACCGTTCGTCGCACGACGTGAGAAGTCGCCCCGCAGCAGCGCGGTCACCGGGTTGAGCACGGTGATCTCGCGTCCGAGGACCTCGGTGTGGCTGTAGCTCGCGGCACTCATCTGCGCGGCCTGCGCCTCGACCCAGGCACGGGCGGCCTCGGCTCCTGGACCGATCACGGTGTCGCCACCGGTGATGAGGACGCCGTCGCCGTAATAGGCGAGAACATCGGCGGCGGTCAACTCGCCGCGAGCGCACGCTCCGAAGGTCTCGTTGTAGCCGTCGAACCAGTCACTGATGGACGCTGCTGTCAGCTCTTGGGTCACCTTCGCACCCTCTCACGCCCTCCTCAGACCGCGGCGACGTCCTCACGGAACTGCGTGCGATAGAGCTCGGCATAGGTCCCGCCTCCGGCGAGCAGCTCCAGGTGGGTGCCGCGCTGCGCCACTCGCCCGTCCTCGATGACCAGGATCTGGTCCGCCTGACGGATGGTCGACAACCGGTGCGCGATGACCAGTGAGGTGCGACCCTCCAGGGCCTTGTCGAGGGCTCGCTGCACCGCCGCCTCGGACTCCGAGTCCAGATGCGCCGTCGCCTCATCGAGCACGACGATGGCAGGCGCCTTGAGGAGCAGGCGCGCGATCGCCAGTCGCTGACGCTCACCACCGGACAGGCGGTAGCCGCGATCGCCCACCACGGTGTCGAGCCCGTCCGGCATCCCCCGCACCAGCTCACCGATCTGGGCCGCATCGACCGCTGCCCAGATCTCCTCCTCGGTCGCCTCGGGCCGGGCGTACCGAAGGTTCTCCCCGATGGTGTCGTGGAACATGTGCGCGTCCTGGGTCACGTAGCCCACGACGTTCTCGAGCGACTCCAGCGTCACGTCGCGCACGTCCTCGCCGCCGACGCGGACGGCGCCGCCGGTCACGTCGTAGAGCCGCGCCACCAAGTGGGTGATCGTCGTCTTGCCCGCCCCGGAGGGCCCGACCAACGCGATCATCTGGCCCGGCTCGGCGGCGAAGGTGATGGACTTCAGCACCTGGTCGTAGTCACGACTCTCCTGGCGGGCCACGCTCTCCAGACTCGCCAGACTGACCTCATCCGCCCGCGGGTAGGTGAACGCCACGTCCTGGAACTCCAGCCGAGCGGTGTGGGGCGGCAGGGCGTGCGCGTCCGGCTTCTCCTGCACCATCGACGGCAAGTCCAGGACCTCGAAGATGCGGTCGAAGCTGACCAGTGCGGTCATCACGTCCACGCGGACGTTCGACAGGCCCTGCAGCGGCCCCAGCAGGCGCAGGAGCAGCGTGGCCAGGGCCGTGAGCGTGCCCAGCGTGAGGGCGTTGTGGATCACGAGCGTGCCACCGATGCCGTAGACCAGCGCGGTCGCCAGCGCGGGGATCAGCATCATCAGCGCCATGAACGACCGTGTCACGAGCGCGATCCTGACGCCGGCGTCGCGGACGCGCGCCGCCTTGACCGCGTAGCGTGCGTCCTCCTCGTCCCGTCGGCCGAACAGCTTGAGGAGCAGCGCTCCGCTGACGTTGAAGCGTTCGGTCATCAGCGAGCCGAGATCCGCGTTGCCGTTCATCTGCTCGCGGGTCAGGGTGCTGACCTGGCGGCCCACCCACCGGGAGGCGAGGAAGAGGACGGGGAACAACGCCAGACACGCCAACGTGACCTGCCAGCTGAGGGCGAACATCGTGACGCCGACGACCAGCACGCTCACGCCGTTGGAGACCGTGCTCGACAGCGTCGAGGTGAACGCACTCTGCGCGCCGATCACGTCGGTGTTCAGTCGTGAGACCAACGCGCCGGTCTGAGTGCGGGTGAAGAAGGCCAGGGACATCTGCTGGATATGACTGAACACCCGGGTCCGCAGATCGAAGATCAGGTTCTCCCCGATCCGGGCCGACAGATACCCCGTGGCCACGCCGAGCGCCGCATCGACGATCGACGTCAGCGCCATCGCCACGGCCAGCCACACCACCAAGGAGACGTCGTGCTTGAGCAGTCCATGGTCGATCAGACGTTGGGCCAGCAGCGGGTTGATGATGACGATGGCGGCGTCGACGACTGTCAGTGCCAGGAACATCACGATGAGTCGACGGTGGGGGCGCGCGAAAGCGGCGACCCGGCGCAGCGTGCGGCTGCTCAGGCCCTGATCGACGACCGTACGGTCGGCGCGCATGGAGCGCATCATCGGACCGAAGCCGCCTGGCATGCCACCCATGTGGCCCATCTGACTCACCTGATGCGTCAACCCCTCAGATCGTGGAAGCGTCGTACCTGCGCCTGGCGCTCGCGCAGCCGCTGGGCCTCGGCGTCGACGCGCGCGGCGCCTTGGAGCAGAGCGGTGGTCTCGCGGACCGCTCCCTCGTTGATCGCCAGGATCTCGTCGACCAGGGCCTGGGTGGCAGCCTCGAGCTGGTCGCGTGCGACCACCCGATTCGCCAGTCCGATGGCGTAGGCCTCCTCGGCGCCGATGAATCGCGTGGTCACACAGATGTCCAACGCTCGGGAGTAGCCCACGCATTCCACGAGCGGCTGCGTGCCACCCACGTCCGGCACGATGCCGAGTGCGGGCTCCTTCATCGAGAACTGAACGTCGTCGGCGACCACCCGCAGGTCGCAGCCCAGCGCCAACTGGAATCCGCCACCGATCGCATAGCCCTGGACGGCCGCGATGCTGACGAAGCGCGGGTCCCGCAGCCAGGCGAAGCCCCGCTGGAACTCCTCGATCGCATCCAGGATGACCTGGTCCTCGGCGTGGATCAGATCCGGGATGCCCTGCTCGTCGGGAAGCCCCTCGGGCGTGAACATCGCCCGGTCCAGCCCCGCCGAGAACGCCTTCCCCTCGCCCTTGAGCACCACGAGGCGCACCGAGCTCGGCAGGCCGGCGCCGATCTGCGCGAGAGCGCCCCACATGGTGGGCGTCTGGCTGTTGCGCTGCTCAGGCTTGTTCAGGGTGACCGTGGCGACGGCATCCTCGATCTCGAGCCGG
>JBQCJL010000381.1:0-2793 GCA_051952795.1 Marmoricola sp. | reverse complement strand
TCTCGGACGCATTCGACCCGGTAGCGGAGAACCGGCTCGCCCAGCAGGTCCTGAACTATCGCGTCGAAGTGGCCGAGCCGCTGCAGCAGATCCGGCTGGTGCTCGAGGAGACCGAGGGCATCGCGTTCGACCTCACCTGGAACGGATCGTTCCCGGTAGTGCAGGAGGAGCGGCACCTGCTCTACAACGGCGTGAAGCCGATCCTGGACGCTCAGCGCTTCGCCCAGCTCGGCTCATGGACGGGAGTGCTGGAGATCGATGGGGAGTCCGTGCGCATCGGCGACGACTGGATGGGCAGCCGCGATCGCTCGTGGGGCATCCGCCCGCAGGGAGAGCCCGAGCCTGCGGGTCGGCCCCAGGATCCGCCGATGGAGGGGTTCTGGTGGCTCTACGTGCCGCTCCGCTTCGACGACTTCTCGATCATCGTGATCATCCAGGAGGAGCCGACCGGCTACCGGACGCTCAACGACGCCAAGCGGATCTGGTCCGACGGACGCGTCGAGCAGCTCGGCTGGCCGCGCATCGAGATCGACTACGCGTCGGGCACGCGGCATCCCGTCGGCGCTCGGCTGCACTGCACGGCGCGGGACGGCAGCCCGGTGCTCATCGAGGTGCAGCCGCATGTCGGCGTGCCGCTGCATGTCGGTGGTGGCTACGGCGGCGACTCGGACTGGGCGCACGGTCAGTGGCTGGGCGAGAAGGTCACCCGCCGGCTGACCTACGACCTGAAGGCTCCCGACGTCGCGGGGCGCGTCCCGTTCGGTGTCCTGGACCACTCGGCGAGCGCGGTCTGCGGCGATGCGCGGGGCTTCGGTCTCTTCGAGCACGCGAGCATGGGCCGGCACGACCCGACCGGATTCAAGGACTGGAGCAACGACCGCTGATCGGGACCTCGCGCGCGGTTGCGAGACCTACCTGAATCGGATCGGTGCGTCCGCTTCCTCGCTCGGGTTGTTGTTCGGTTCCGTCACCGAGATCAGGCACGGGCTGGAGGACGAGCAGCTGTTGTAGCCGCCGCCCATGCCCGAGAACGACTTGTGCACCACGAACGTCTTGGTGAAGGTCCCGTTAGCGGCAGGCGTGAATCCTGAGGGGATTCCGAAGAGGCCGCCATTACCGGTGCAGTTGGTGTTCTGAGTGTTGGCGCCGTGGTCCACACACTCGACGATGATGACCGAGACGCCCGGCTTGAAGTGGGCGCCGCGGATCGTCACGGTCTGACCATCGGCGAGGTTCGTCGACGGCGTCACGGTGATGACGGCGCCCGTCGGGGCCACGGTGTGGACTCCGGTGGTGTGTGACGTCGGCTTGGTCGCATGCATCGTCGCCGGAGGTCTCACCACGGTGCCGGGCTTAGCTGTCGCGTGCGCGGAGGCGGCGGCATGGGAGGCCCGCGCCGAGGCCGACGCCGCCGCCTTGCTGGCCAGCGCCGGCGGAATGCCGACCGGCGTGGCCGAGGGCTCCGGTGAGAGCGACTCGTCCACGCCGCTGGTGTTGACGGCGACGCTGCCGCACGCCGCCAGCACGAGGCTGACGGGCGCTGCCAGCGCCGCGAGGACGAGGTTGCGGTGAGAGATCCGGGCCATGTCAGCGTCCTTCCAACGAGGTTTCAGGTTCCAGGTCGCGGACGCGCCTGGGCTCGGCCGCCGGCTGGGCTTGCGCGAACATCGCGATCCCGGCCGCCACGGCGATGACGATCGCGGCGATGATCAGTGAGGCCTCCAGGCCGGAGCGGAACGCACCGAAGGCAGCATCGATCACCTTGTTCACGATGTCCCCGTAGGTCTGCTGGTATCCCTGGACGGTCGCCGAGCCGCCCTCGGGCACCTTGCCGCTCTCGATCGCGTTGATGACGATCGACTTGTAGTCACCGACGCCGAGCTTGTCGAGCTTCGCGCCCAGGCCGGTGGTCAGGTTGGAGTTCACGAGCGACCCGAGGACCGCCACGCCCAGCACCGCACCGATCTGGCGCGCGGTATTCACCATCGAGGCAGCCACGCCCGCGTTCTCCGCGGGAACCTCGGACAGGACCGCGGAGGTGGCGGGGACGATGCCCAGGCCGAAGCCCAGACCGGCGACGCCCAGTGCGGTGGCGACATGCGTGGCGTGGGCGCCGTGGGTGATCACGTAGTCGGTGGCCGCCACCCCGGCCGCGGCGATGAGGCAGCCCACGACCATCGGCGTCCGGGTGCCGACACGCGCCACCCACCGGCCCGAGATGACCGAGGAGGCGATCAGCGCCACCGCCATCGGGGCGAAGGCGGCCGCGATCCGCCCGCCGGAGTAGGCCAGCACCTCTTGCAGGTAGAGCGCGGTGAAGAAGAAGATCGAGAACACCCCGAAGAACATCGCGAAGCTGACCAGCAGGGAGCTGTTCACCACCCGGGTGAGGTAGTGCCGGGCGATCATCGGCGCCTTGACGATCCGCTCGACGCCGACCAAGCCCACCAGGCTCAGTCCGCTGACGACGAACAGCGTGATCACGCCCGGATCGCTGTAGCCGGCGGTCTCGCCGTGGATGACCGCGAAGGCGCCACAGGCGAGGAACGCGGCGCCGAGCACGAATCCCGCGTAGTCCAGGCGCTCGGTGGTCTCGACGCGCGGCTCGTCGCGCGGGAGGTAGCGCTGCGCCGCGATCAGCAGGACGATCCCCAGCGCGAGGTTGAACCAGAAGATCGCGCGCCAGTCGGCGATGTTGATGAGGATGCCGCCGATCACGGGTCCGAAGGCGAGCGCCGTGCCCGCCGTCGCCACCCAGATGCCGATCGCTCGAGCTCGAGCGGCGGGCTCCCG
>JBQCJL010000380.1:0-3629 GCA_051952795.1 Marmoricola sp. | reverse complement strand
TCACCGCTCGCACCACCCCGATCACCAAGAGCGCGCACACGACGTCGATCGCCGCCGGACTGCTCGCCCTCCCCGTCGCTCTGCTGGCAGCCGCCGCCTACGGTCCCGCGGTCGTGCACGGCGTTTTCCACGCCTTACGCACCGTGTTCCTGCAGGTCTGCACCGGAAGCTCGAAGATCTCCAGCCTTCCGCTCGACGCGGCCTTCGCCGCGATCGTCGGCGTCATCGTGCTCGCCATCGGCATGGCGGTGCGTGAGCGCCGGGCCGAGGAGGACAAGGAAGTCTTCGACATTCGCTAGGGCTTCGAGACGCCGCCATCGCGGCTCCTCGACCACCGAGATCTGAGGCGTGACCGAGAACGCATCGGCCAGGCCCCCGATCTCAACCTCCTTTCAAAAGCACCTCAAGGGTCGGATCCGAAGGTTGATTCAACGGTTCACCCCCACCCAAGGAGCCTGTCATGTCGATCCTCACCACCCACGCCCCCCGAGTCACCAAGACCACCCACACGGCCTCGATCGCCGCCGGACTGGTCGCTCTCCCGCTCGCGCTACTGCTGGCCGCCGCCTACGGCTCGGCCATGATGCACGGGTTCGCGCAGCTCGCGCGCGGTGCCTTCAGCGCGGTCGGCGCGGGAGCGTCGCACACCTCCGACGTCCCGATCAGCGTGGCCTTCGCTGCCGTCCTCGCCATCGTCGTGGTGGCCATCGCCCTGGCGGTGCGGGAGTACTTCGCGGACGAGGACAAGGAGATCCACGACGTCCGCTAGAGGTTTCGTGACGCCGCTTCGCGGCTCCTCAACCACCGGGGACGCGGGAGTCAGTGCGCCGCGTCGTACCAGGAACGACCGAGGCCGACGGAGACATCGAGCGGAACGGCCAGATCGGCGGCCGCACCCATCTCGCGGCGGGCCAGCGCCTCCAGCGCCTCGGTCTCGCCGGGAGCGACCTCGAAGACGAGCTCGTCGTGCACCTGCAGCAGCATGCGCGAGCGCAGGCCCTCGGCCTCGAGTGCCCGCTTCACGTTCAGCATGGCGACCTTCACCAGGTCCGCCGCGGATCCCTGAATGGGTGCGTTGAGCGCCATCCGCTCCGCCATCTCGCGACGCTGCCGGTTGTCGCTCGTCAGATCCGGCAGGTAGCGCCGGCGTCCGAAGATGGTCTCGGTGAAGCCGCACTTGCGTGCCTCATCCACCACGCTGGCCAAGTACTCGCGCACCCCACCGAAGGTCTCGAAGTACTCGTCCATGAGTCGCTTCGCCTCGCTGGTGTCGATGCGCAGCTGCTGGCTCAGCCCGTAGGCGGACAGCCCGTAGGCCAGGCCGTAGTTCATCGCCTTGATCTTGGCGCGCATCTCCGGCGTCACGGCCTCGGGAGCCACCTCGAAGACGCGTGCCGCGGTGAAGGCGTGGAAGTCGAGTCCGGACCGGAACGCCTCGATCAGACCGGCGTCCTCGGAGAGGTGCGCCATGATGCGCATCTCGATCTGGCTGTAGTCGGCGGTCATCAGGCTCGCGTAGCCCTCCCCGACCACGAAGACCTCGCGGATGCGACGCCCCGCCTCGGTGCGCACCGGGATGTTCTGCAGGTTGGGGTCGGTGCTGGAGAGCCGGCCGGTGGCCGCGATCAGCTGGTTGAACGTCGTGTGGATGCGGCCGTCGTCGGCGACCGTCTTCAACAGCCCCTCGACCGTCTGCCGCAGGCGCGCCACGTCCCGGTGCCGCAGCAGATGCGCGAGGAACGGATGCTCCGTCTGCTCGAACAACTGCTGCAACGCATCGGCGTCAGTGGTGTAGCCCGTCTTGGTCTTCTTGGTCTTGGGCATGCCAAGCTCGTCGAAGAGCACCACCTGCAGCTGCTTGGGCGAGCCGAGGTTGATCTCGCGGCCGATGACCGCGCAGGCGTCGGCCGCGGCCGCTCGCACGGCGTCGCCGAACTCCGACTCCAGGGTGGTCAACAGGTCATGATCGACGCCGATACCCGCGCGCTCCATGTCCACGAGCACGTCGACCAGGGGCAGTTCGATGTCACGCAGCAACGACACTCCACCCCGGGAGTCCAGCTCGTCCTCGAGCACCGCTGCCAGGTCGAGCGTGGCCTGGGCATGCAGGATCGCCGTCTCCGCGACCTCGTCCCCGGTCTCGAACAGCATCGCCTGGTCCTCGCCCGACTCCACCCGCAGCTCGCGCTTGAGGTAGCGGAGGCTGAGGTCGCCCAAGGCGTAGGAGCGCTGATCGGGCGCGACCAGGTAGGCAGCCATCGCGGTGTCGGTCACCAGACCCGCCACCGACCACCCCTGCGCCTGCAGGGCCAGCAGCGGGCCGTTGGCATCGTGGATGATTTTGGGCTTGCCGGCATCGGCGAGCCATCCCGCCCAGGCCTGTTCGTCCTCGGGCGTCAGGTCACTCACCTCGAGGTAGGCGGCGCCCGCCTTGGGGTGGGCGAGCGCGAGCCCGTCGATCCGTCCGGTGCCGGCACCCCAAGAGGCCCGCAGGTACAGCGCCGCCGGCTCGGCACCGAAGCTGTCGAGGAACGCGGCCAGCTCCCCCGGCTTCACCGTGGTCATCTCGACGGCGAGAGCGCCCTCGACGACGGGCTCGTCGCCCTCCGGCGCGAGCACGCTCAGGATCCGGGTGCGGAGCTCGCCGCGGAACTCGAGCTCGTCGAGCAGCTCGACCGACGTCTGGCGGTCCCAGTCCTGCCGGACGAGATCGCCCACGCCGACGGCCAGGGGCAGATCACGCACGAGCGCGTTGAGCCGGCGGTTGCGCATCACGTCGTCGAGGTGCGCGCGCAGGTTCTCGCCGGCCTTGCCGGTGACCTCCTCGGCGCGGTTGATCAGGTTGTCCAAGCCGTCGTAGGTGGCCAGCCACTTGGCGGCGGTCTTGGGACCGACGCCCGGGATGCCGGGCAGGTTGTCCGAGTCCTCGCCGACCAGGGCAGCGAGCTCGGGATAGCGGGCCGGCGCGACGCCGTACTTGGCCTCGACCGCCTCCGGCGTCATCCGAGCGAGGTCCGAGACGCCGCGCATCGGGTAGAGAACGGTGGACTCCGGCGTGACCAGCTGGAGCGAGTCACGGTCGCCGGTCAGGATCAGCACCTCGGTGTCGTCAGCCAACGCCTGCGTTACCAGCGTCGCGATGATGTCGTCGGCCTCGAAGCCGTCGAGCGAAAGGTGCGTGATGTGGAACGCGTCGAGCACCTCGCGGATCAGCGAGAGCTGGCTGGAGAACTCGTCCGGCGTCTTGTTGCGCTTGGCCTTGTACTCGGGATACTCCGCCAGCCGGAACGTCTGACGGGACTTGTCGAACGCGACCGCGATGTGGGTGGGCTGCTCGTCGCGCAGCACGTTGATCAGCATCGAGGTGAAGCCGTAGACCGCGTTGGTGGGCTGGCCGGCCGCGGTCGCGAAATTCTCCACCGGGAGGGCGAAGAACGCCCGATACGCCAGGGAGTGTCCGTCGAGGAGCAGCAGTCGAGAAGGCGCAGCGGTCACGGGACGACCCTAGTCCGAAGCGCCGACACCACGCAGGGCAGGATGAGGCCATGGCCGAAGACCTCGCTGAATTCATGAAGACCCACCTCGGCGCGCTGAACGAGCGCATGGGCCTGAAGATCCTCGAGGCCACC
>JBQCJL010000379.1:0-7839 GCA_051952795.1 Marmoricola sp. | reverse complement strand
GGGTACTTCATCGTGACCTTCGAGCCGATGTTGCCGTCGACCCACTCCATCGTCGCGCCGGCCTCGCAGAAGGCACGCTTGGTGACGAGGTTGTAGACGTTGTTCGACCAGTTCTGGATGGTCGTGTAGCGACAGCGGCCACCCTTCTTCACGATGATCTCGACGACAGCCGAGTGCAGCGAGTCCGAGCTGTAGATCGGCGCGGTGCAGCCTTCGACGTAGTGCACGTAGGCACCCTCGTCGACGATGATCAGCGTGCGCTCGAACTGGCCCATGTTCTCGGTGTTGATCCGGAAGTAGGCCTGCAGCGGGATGTCGACATGGACCCCCGGCGGCACGTAGATGAAGGAGCCACCGGACCACACGGCGGTGTTGAGCGCGGCGAACTTGTTGTCGCCGACCGGGATCACCGTGTTGAAGTGCTCCTTGAAGATGTCCTCGTGCTCGCGCAGGGCGGTGTCGGTGTCGAGGAAGATGACGCCCTGCTCCTCCAGATCCTCACGGATCTGGTGGTAGACCACCTCGGACTCGTACTGAGCCGCGACACCTGCCACGAGGCGCTGCTTCTCCGCCTCCGGGATGCCGAGCTTGTCGTAGGTGTTCTTGATGTCCTCGGGGAGCTCGTCCCAGCTGGTCGCCTGCTTCTCGGTCGACCGCACGAAGTACTTGATGTTGTCGAAGTCGATGCCCGAGAGGTCGGAGCCCCAGGTCGGCATCGGCTTCTTGCCGAAGAGGCGCAGGCCCTTCAGGCGCAGGTCGAGCATCCACTGGGGCTCGGACTTCTTGGCCGAGATGTCGCGTACGACATCCTCGTTGAGCCCGCGCTTGGCGTCGGCGCCGACGTCGTTCTTGTCGGCCCAACCGAAGTCGTAGCGTCCGATCCCCTTCAGTGTGGGGTTGAGCTCCTCGATGGAGGTCATGCGATCACCTTCTGTGTTGTCGGGATGCAAGTCGTGCAGACGCCGTCGCCGTGGGCAATCGTCGCCAGTCGTTGGACGTGCGAGCCGAGAACGCGGCTGATCGCCGCCGTCTCCGCCTCGCAGAGCTGGGGGAACTCGTGGGCCACATGGGCCACCGGGCAGTGCTGCTGGCAGAGCTGCTCGCCGATGGGCAGCGGCTGCACCGAGGCAGCGTAGCCATCGTCGGTGAAGACCTGCGCCAGCACCTGGGCCGGGGTGAAGTCCGGATTGGCCGCCGCGACCGCCGGGAACCGCTCCTCGATGAAGCTCATCCGCTTCTCCGCGAAGTCACGGATCGCCTGCTCCCCCGACGTCTCGGAGATGAACCGGAGAGCCTGGACCGCGAGGTCGTCGTACTGCTGCTCGAAGCCGCGTCGACCGTCCTCGGTGAGGACGAACTCCTTGGCCGGGCGGCCGCGACCACGCAGGCCCGACGTCCGGACCTCCCGAGCCTCGATCTCGCCCTCCGCGAGCAGCTGCTCGAGGTGGCGACGAACCGCGGCGGGCGTCAGGGAGAGGCGCTCAGCGAGCGCCGCCGCCGTCGACGGACCATTGACGTGGATCGACCGAACGACGCGCTCGCGCGTCGGGTATTCGGTATCCACGATTTCCACAACGTCAGTGTTGCGTTATTCATTCCGTCACTCAAGGAAGGTGACCCTTAGTTCGGAGATGTACTAAATTCCGAGGCTGTGTCCGGACGATTCTTCCTGGCGTTCGTGGTGCCGGTGGCCTACCTCCTGGCCCTCGCCCTCGCGGCCCTGACCGCGCTCGCTCCAGCCTCCGGCACGCGCTCGGCGACCGCCGCGACCGTCAGCCAAGTCCTCAGCAAGCGTCACCCGTCCTCGTCGCGGCGGATCCCTGCGCACAGCCCGCATCGGGCTCGGCACCGCGCCCGCCTCTCGACGCATCGGTGGACCCTGCGACGAGCGACGCCGGCGCCCGCGCAGCAAGCCTTTGACGTGATCTCGCGCTCGGACGTCCGCCTCGACACCGTCCCGACGCCGCACACCTCGATGGTCGTGCGCATCGCGGCGGTGACGACCCCTCGGACCATGCAGGCAGCCATCGACGCCTGCCGTGGACCCGTCGAGATCGACTGGAACTCCGACGGGTTGCGCTGGGGCTGGCATCCCAGCGAGATCGCGGAGCATGACTTCTGCGGCGGATCACGCTTCGAGAGCCTGCGTCGCGGCCAGCGCGTGGAGGTGATCGGCGGAACGCTGGGCGGGACGTATGTCGTCAACGGGAATCGGCGCTACGCGACGGCCGGCTCGTCCGCGGAGCAGCTCAATGGAATCGGCGACATCGCGATGCAGACGTGCCTGGCGAAGGGCCTGATCCTCATCGGCCTCGACCGCATCGGCTAACTGGTCGCCACGAAGTCGCGCGTCACGTAGGTGTCGAGGCACGTGGCCGTGAATCGACCGGCGCCTCCCGCGACCCGGTAGGTGGCGGTGAGCGAGTTTCCACGCTTCGTAGCCGCGATCGGGATCGCGACTCCCTGCCCCGACTGGTACGCGAGCGCGTGATGCCTCCCCGAGGGATCGATGCAACCCGCGACCTTCAGGCTCACCAGGGTTCCGGCAGGGCCTGCCGCCGGGGTCACCGTGAACACCATCTGGGAGCTCGTAACACCACAGCGGGCCATCCAGTGACAGGCACGATCCGCGACTTGGCGGAGAATCTGATCCTCGGTGAGGCCGCTGGAGGCCGTGGAGGATCCGCAGCCGACCAGAAGAAGTGCCGCTGCGAGGAGCGCTCCCGAGGGACGCAGGCCCCTTTCCCGCATGCTTCGAGTGTGGACCCGGATCGGGGCGGAGTACAGGCCTCGTCGCAGTCGATTCTGCGCTGGGAAAGGTGAAGAGAGGGCTAGCGGATCGAACGTGTGTTCGATAGAATGAGGCATGACCTCCTGCCCGTCCGTCGCTCCCTTCGTGGACGCGGATGCGCCGGATGGGGGACACCTTCTTCATCTCCTCGAGGGCTCGGTCGCGGCGGTGCGACGCGCCGAGGCCGACAAGTTCCAGCTGGCTTACGCGTGGGCCGAGGCTCATCGGGCGATCCCGATCGGCGACCGGCGATTCGTCCTCAACAGTCCGGCAGCCGACGGCGTAGCCCACGTGGTGGATGAACGCGACACGACGCGACTCGGCGCGACGCGGTATCGGCTCTACCGCTACGCCGTGGACGAGCTGGCGATCAGCCTCCAGGTCAGCTCGCACACCGCCACCCGCTACGTGTCGAACGCGATCGACTGTGCCCATCGCCTCCCCGCGGTCTACGACGCAGTGGCCGCCGGGACCGTCGACGTCTGGGTGGCCCGCAAGCTGGTCACGCGAACCGCCGAACTCAGTGCTGAGGCAGTCGCCGAGGTCAACGCTCAACTTCAGCCTCACCTCGGCCACCTCCCGACCGGGCGGCTCCTGACGCTTGCCGAGAGTGCGATCACGACCGCTGACCCGGACGGACAGGCCGAGAAGTTCGAGGAGGAGCGGAATCGGCGGCTCATGCACCTGTCACGAGCCAAGGATGGTCATCGCACCCTCTTCATCCGCGCGGACGCGATCGCCGCGCAGCGGTTCTACGAGACGGCGACGGACCTGGCCGAGCGGCTCGCCGACTCCGAGCCACGCGATGCCGATACCCCGCCGACCTCCCTGGACGAGCTCCGTGCGTCGACGCTCGGTCTGCTCGCCGATCCGCAGGCGGCACTGGACTTCCTTGCCGTTCGAGACCCTCGTCGAGGCAAGGCCGTCGTCTACGTCCACACCACGGCCGAGCAGCTCACCGAGCTCACCGGTGTGCCGATCATGCGCGTCGAGGAGATCGGACCTGTCTGCGGCGAGCTCATGCGCGACTTCATCGGTCACGACCACGTCACGGTCGCACCGGTGATCGACCTCAACGACGAGCCGGCCCCGGCGGACGCCTACGAGATCCCGGCGGCTATTGCTCAGCGCGTCCATTTGTTCAACCCGGCGGACACGTTCCCCTACAGCAACACCGTGAGTCGCCGGGTCGACCTCGACCACACGGTGCCGTATGTGCCTGGAGCCAGCGGTCAGACCCGGGTCGACAACCTCGCTCCCCTGACCAGGCGACATCACCGGGTGAAGACGCATGCGCCCGGCTGGCGTGTGGAGCATCTGGGCAAGCGGGCTTATCTATGGACGACGCCGCACGGTCGACAGGTTGTGGTCGATCCTCAGGGGACGCATCAGGTGGAGTACGAGCCCGCACCCTGAGAGCAGCCGCATCCGCCGCCAGACATAATGTCCCGGTGCCCGACTCCGCCGCCCCCGCCGTCGAGGTCCGTGGGCTCGTCATGCGCTATGGCGACAAGACGGCGGTCGACCGGCTCGATCTCACCGTCGAGCGCACCACCATCACCGCCGTCCTCGGTCCCAACGGAGCCGGAAAGACCACGACCCTCGAGACCTGCGAGGGCTACCGCAAGCCGCAGGCCGGCACCGTCCGCATACTCGGGCTGGACCCGATTGCGCAACGACGTGACCTGCTCCCCCGCATCGGCGTGATGCTGCAGTCGGGCGGCGCGTGGAGCGGCGTGCGCGCCATCGAGATGCTGCGCCATGTCGCCGCCCTGCACGCGCACCCGCTCGATGTCGACGCCCTGGCCGAGCGTGTCGGCCTCGGCGACTGCGGACGGACGCCCTACCGCCGCCTCTCCGGCGGCCAGCAGCAACGCCTGTCGCTGGCTATGGCCGTGGTCGGTCGCCCTCAGATCGTGTTCGTCGACGAGCCGACCGCCGGCATGGACCCGCAGGCGCGCCGGACCACCTGGGAACTCCTGCGTGAGCTGCGGGATCACGGCGTCACGGGGGTTCTCACCACCCACTCCATGGACGAGGCCGAGCAGCTGGCCGACCAGATCCACATCATCGATCACGGGCGGCTCATCGCCAGCGGGTCGCCGGTCGAGCTGACGCGCGGCAACTCCGCGACCATCCGGCTCGTGGTCACCAAGCCGTTCCCCGACGACGCCCCGGCGTCCCTCCAACGCGCGCTCGGCGAGGGCGTCGACGTGCGGGCGGTCGATGAGCGCAGTCTGGTGATCACCGGAACCGCGGACTCGACCACGCTCGCCAAGGTCTCGGCGTGGTGCGAGACCACCGGGGTGCTTCCCGAATCGCTCAACCTCGGCCAGCGCAACCTCGAGGACGTCTTCCTCGAGCTGACTGGACGTGGTCTGTCATGAGCGACTTCACGCCCCGGCCGGGCGGCGCCCCGTTCCTGATGCAGGTCCGCGCGCAGGCGACGATGGAAGCGAAGCTGATGCTGCGCAACGGCGAGCAGCTCCTGCTCGCCATCGTCATCCCGCTGATCGTCTTGGTGGGCATCGTCGAGGCGGCCAAGCATCTGACCCTCCACATCACCCACCGTCCCGTCGACGAGTTCACGCCGGGCGTTCTGGCGCTGGCGATCATGTCGACCTCCTTCACCTCGCTGGCCATCGCCACGGGGTTCGAGCGCCGTTATGGCGTGATCAAGCGTCTGGGCGCTTCACCGCTGTCGCGCACCGGTCTGTTGCTGGGCAAGGTCCTGGCGCTGATCCTCGTCGAGCTGCTCCAGATCGTCGTCGTGGGCGTGGCTGGACTCCTCCTCGGCTGGTCGCCGCAGACCTGCCTGGCGGCCTTCGCGGGCTCGCTCCTGACTATCGCGGCCGCGACAGCCGCGTTCGGATCGCTCGGTCTCCTCGTCGCTGGCGTTCTGCGGGCCGAGGCCACCCTCGCCGCCGCGAACCTGATCTACCTCCTGCTCATGGCGGGCGGCGCCGTGGTGCTCCCGACCACCTCCTACGGCGCCTTCGGGCACGTCGCGCGCTGGCTTCCCTCCGGCGCACTCGGCAACGGCCTGCGCGATGCGCTCATCAACGGCCACATCGACGGGGTCAGCCTGCTGGTGCTCGCCGGCTGGGCGGTGGTGGGCGCGACTCTGACGGCAAGGACCTTCCAGTGGGAGTAAATCTCAAGGCTCTCGGCGAGCGTGCCTGGCTGATCCGACTCGGTTGGGCGAGTCTCATCGCGAACATCGTGCTCGTGCTGACGGGCGGTGCCGTGCGGCTGAGCGGATCGGGTCTCGGCTGTCCCACCTGGCCCCACTGCGAGAACGGGTCGTTCGTTCCTCAGGCGGCGCTCGGGATCCACGGTGCCATCGAGTTCACCAACCGGATGCTCACGTTCGTACTCACCGTGGTCGCGATCCTCACCTTCATCTCCGCGTGGCAATCGGCGCGGCGCGAGCTGCGCTGGCTGGCCTTCTGGTTGGCGATGTTCATCCCTGCGCAGGCGATCATCGGCGGCATCTCCGTGCGCACCCACCTCAACCCGTGGGTGGTGTCGCTCCACCTGATGTCCTCGATGGTCATCATCGGACTCGCGGTGGCCTACATCGTGCGCGTCGACCGGCCGCTCCCCCGTCCTTCGATCCTCCGCTGGGC
The DNA here is from genome assembly GCA_051952795.1 of Marmoricola sp. Lineage (GTDB taxonomy): Bacteria > Actinomycetota > Actinomycetes > Propionibacteriales > Nocardioidaceae > Marmoricola. The sequence continues at coordinate 1,419 of JBQCJL010000379.1, read as the reverse complement.
CCAGCTCGCCGCGGCCTTCGCCGTGCTCTACCTGGGCACCGTCGTCACCGGTGCGGGTCCCCATGCCGGGGACGCCGGTCGCGAGGCCACCAAGTACCGCAACGGCTTCTCACCCCTGGAGACCGCGCAGCTGCACACCGACGTCGTCTTCCTCCTCGTCGGTCTGACGGTCGCGCTGCTGATCATCCGACGCTCCCCCGCCGTCGTGGCCCTTGTCGCGGCGGAGGTCTTCAACGCGGCCATCGGATTCGTGCAGTACTTCAATCACCTGCCGGTAGTCCTGGTCGGCGTCCACATGTTCGGCGCAGCGCTGGTGGCCGCGACCTCGACCTGGGTCCTGCTCGAGAGCGACGAATATTCGCTGGACCGACTGCCGCTGACTACGTCAGCCTGACGACGTGACCGCTCGCGACCGCGCCCTCGCCGTCGCGATGACCCTGATCTGGGGAACCAACTTCGTCGTCATCGACGCCGGGATGCACGGCATCCCACCGTTGCTCTTCGCGGCGCTCCGCTTCGTGTTCGTCGCGTTCCCGCTGGTCCTCTTCGTCCCTCGGCCGGCCGTGCGCTGGCAGGCGGTCGTAGCCATCGGGACGTTCATGTTCGCCGGGCAGTACGGATTCCTCTACCTGGCCATGGCGAACGGTCTCCCCGCGGGCCTGGCCTCCCTGGTCCTGCAGCTCCAGGTCCCCCTCACCGTCGTCTTCGCGACCGTCGCCCTGCGCGAACGCCCACGACTCCCGACGATCCTCGGCGTGGGGCTCGGCGCCCTGGGGTTGGCGATCATCGCTGCTGGCCGCAGCGCCAACGTCCAGGTCGATGCTCTGTTGCTGTGCGCTGGCGGCGCGATCTCCTGGGCCGTGGGCAACGTCATCGCCCGCGCCACGCGTGCGCCCGGCGGCTTCCCGCTGACGATCTGGGCTGCCCTCGTTCCGCCCGTCCCGCTGTTCGCGCTGGCCCTGCTCGTCGATGGGCCGAGCGGTGTGGCCCACGGCTTCGCGCACTTCGGTCTCGCCGCGGTCGGCTCGACCGCCTTCACCGTCGTGCTGTCGACCATCGTGGGCTTCTCGATCTACAACGGACTCCTGCGCCGCCACCCCGCGTCGACCGTGGTTCCCTGGGTGCTGTTGGTGCCGCCGTTCGGCATCGCGGCTGCAGCCCTGCTGCTCGGCGAGCGTCCGAGCGAACCCGAGTTGGTCGGGGGCGCGATCCTGATCCTCGGCGCCTGGCTGGCGCAGCGCAGCCCGCGGGTGGTCCCCTTGGTCGTCAGCGAGTGACGAGCGGCGACAGCGCGACCCCGACCATCAACAGCGACAAGTACATGTTGGACCAGTGGAACAGTCGCATCGGCCGCACCACGGAGAGCTCGTTGCTGGTGCGGGCCCGCTTGAGCAGCAGGTGGGCCTCGACCAGGAACGC
>JBQCJL010000378.1:0-18635 GCA_051952795.1 Marmoricola sp. | reverse complement strand
AGTCACCCGCTACCGGCATCGCACCTCGATCTCTGGCGATGTCGGCGAGCAACCGTCCGTCCAGGGTGGCGCGCTCCCTGCCACGGGAAGTCCAGACCTCGTAGACGCCGCCTTCGGCGACGAGCACGCAGCCAAGAGCCCCGCGTGCGGGCAGGGTCCGTTGCGCGAGCGCCATGCAACCTCCACGTCAGCCACCGCCCGTCCGGGCGCCGAGTCAGCTCACTCTAAGAGCGGTCGTGGGGATTCGCAGCGGAATTTCCACGGCGTGCGCGTTCGACGGCGGCCGCGTCCATCGACATCAGTGCCCGCAGCGACAGCCGCGCCCGGGTGATCTCGACCTGCGGCCATACCTCGTCGATGGCGGCGTTGAGTGCGGCGCCGATCAGGACCGAGATCGAGAGGATGTAGAGCCAGAGGAGAACGGCGATCGGCGCTGCCAGCGGCCCGTAGATCGACGTGGAGTTGTTGGCCACCGCCAGCAGCACCCAGCGCAGCAGAGCGCTGCCGAAGATCCAGCAGAACATGGTGAAGACGGCGCCCGGCAGGTTGTAGCGCCACTTGGTCCGGACCGGAACGGACACGTGATAGAGCGTGGCGAGGAAGCAGACGCCGACCAGCAGCACGATCGGCCAGTAGAGCTGCGCGAGCCATTCGAGGCGGGGCGGCACCCACCGGGTGACCAGATCGGGTCCGGCCAGGACGAGGGGAAGCGCCACGACTCCGGTGACCAGCCCGAGGACGAACAGCAGGAACGACAGCGCCCGGGTCCAGATGATGCCGCGCTTGCCCGCCAGCCCGTACATGATCGTGATGGTGTCCACGAAGACGTTGAGGGCGCGCGAGCCGGACCACAGCGCGAGCACGAATCCGATCGAGATGACGTCGTAGCGACCGCCCTTGAGAACCTCGTCGAGGGTGGGACGGATCACCGTGTCCACCGTGGACGGGGTCAGCGCCCGCGCCGCCACGTCCAGCACGCTCTGACGAAGGTCGGTCACCTGGGTGTGACTGAAGTGCGCGACCACGAACCCGATCGAGCCCGCGAGAGCGAAGATCAACGGGGGCAGCGACAGGACTGCGAAGAAGGCCGCCTCGGCCGCCAAGCCGGTGACGCGGTAGCGCAGACACGAGCTGACCGTCGAGGTGATCACTCGCCAGGCCGAGTGCCGCCATGCCGGCCAGTCCAGAGCCAGGGCACGACGGCGTCGAGCCTCGGCAGCACTCATGCAGACAACGTATTGCCAAACCTGGGCGGAACCGCGGAGGTCGCGCCCAGGTCGGCGGGCGGATCAGGCCAGTTCGAGACCGGCGTACAGCGGGTGGTTGTCGAGCAGCTCCGCGGCCTGCGCCTTCACGCGCTCCGCCACACCGTCGGCGATCGTGTAGGTCGCCTTGGAGGGCGCGCCGGCAGCCGTGGTGTTCGGCGTCGTGTTGGACAGCACCTCGACCATCAGCTCGGCCACCTTGTCGAACTCCGCCGCACCGAAGCCGCGGCTGGTCAGTGCCGGCGTGCCCAGCCGGACGCCGCTGGTGTACCAAGCACCGTTCGGGTCGCGAGGAACCGAGTTGCGGTTGGTCACCACACCGGAGTCCAGGAGCGCCGACTCGGCCTGCCGGCCGGTGAGGCCGAAGGAGGACACGTCCAGAAGCACGATGTGGTTGTCGGTGCCGCCCGTCACCAGGTCGGCATTCCGCGTGAGGAAGCCCTCGGCGAGGGACTGGGCGTTGTCGGCGACATTCTGGGCGTAGGTCTGGAAGGCGGGCTGGCGAGCCTCGGCGAAGGCCACGGCCTTGGCCGCCATCACGTGCGACAGCGGGCCGCCGAGCACCATCGGGCAACCGCGGTCGACGGACGGCGCGTATTCCTCGGTGGCGAGGATGAAGCCACCACGCGGCCCGCGCAGCGACTTGTGCGAGGTCGACGTGACCACGTGCGCGTGCGGAACCGGGTTCTCGTCGCCGGTGAAGACCTTGCCGGCCACGAGACCGGCGAAGTGCGCCATGTCGACCATGAGCGTGGCGCCCACCTCGTCGGCGATCTCGCGCATCTTGGCGAAGTTCACGCGGCGCGGGTAGGCGGAGTAGCCGGCGACGATGATGAGCGGCTGGAACTCGCGCGCCTTCGCCCGCACGGCGTCATAGTCGAGCAGTCCGGTCTCGGGGTCGGTGCCGTACTGCTGCTGGTGGAACATCTTGCCGCTGATGTTGGGACGGAAGCCGTGGGTGAGGTGTCCACCGGCATCCAGGCTCATGCCGAGCAGACGCTGGTGGCCGAGCTCGGCCCGCAGCTTCTCCCAGTCCTCCTCACTCAGGTCGTTCATGTTCTTGACGCCGGCGTTCTCCAGCCAGGGACCTTCGACGCGGTGCGCGAGGATCGACCAGTAGGCGGTGAGGTTGGCGTCGATGCCCGAGTGCGGCTGCACGTAGGCGTATTCGGCGCCGAAGAGCTCACGGGCGTGCTCGGCGGCGAGTGACTCGACGGTGTCGACGTTCTGACATCCGGCGTAGAAGCGGTGCCCGACCGTCCCCTCGGCGTACTTGTCGGAGAACCAGCTGCCCATGGTCAGCAGGACCGCCGGCGAGGCATAGTTCTCGGACGCGATCAGTTTGAGCGATCCACGCTGGTCAGCAAGCTCCTGGACGGTCGCCGCCGCGATGCGGGGCTCGACCGAGGCGATCACCTCGAGCGCGGACTGATAGGCAAGGGACGCGGTCTTCATGATCGGTTCCGTCATGGTCCTACCTTATCTGCGCGCGTCTTGCGTCCACATCATGGACTGCCGTCTCGTTGCATGAGATTCCGATTTGGGATTAGGCCGTCCGGAACGTGAGACTGTACGCATGGTGAGCGGATCGACCTCTATCTACCTCGTGGCGCGGCGCCACGTGGACTTCGGTCGTACCCGCAGCATGTTGTGTCACCTCGGTCGCTGACGCAGCGCGGATCGCTCCAGCGCCTCAGCAACGTCGACCTCGATGCCCTCTCGAACCTCAGGACACATTTGTGACGACCACCCCCAACACTCCCGCCTCCGCTGGCCGCTCCGGTCGCCCGCGCCGCACGCGCGGTGAAGGCCAGTGGGCGCTCGGCTACCGCGAGCCGCTGAACAAGAACGAGCAGTCCAAGAAGGACGACAGCCCGCTCCACGCCCGCGGCCGCATCCTCGGGATCTACAGCAAGAAGGGCTTCGACTCGATCGACCCGGCCGACCTGCGCGGTCGGTTCCGCTGGCACGGCCTCTACACGCAGCGTGCGCCCGGCTTCGACGGCGGCAAGACCGCCATGCTCGAGGAAGAGGAGCTCGACGACCGCTACTTCATGATGCGGATCCGCTCGGACGGCGCACTGCTCGACGCCGCCGCGATCCGCACGCTCGGTGAGATCTCGCAGGAGTTCGCCCGCGGCACGGCCGACATCACCGATCGTCAGAACATTCAGCTGCACTGGGTCGAGATCGAGGACATCCCGACCATCTGGGAGCGGCTCGACGCCGTCGGCCTGACCACCATGGAGGCCTGCGGCGACTCGCCGCGACCGTTCCTCGGCTCCCCCGTGGCCGGGGTCGCTGCCGACGAGATCATCGACGGCACGCCGGCACTCGCCGAGATCAAGAGACGTGCCCTGGACAACCCCGCCTACGCGAACCTGCCGCGCAAGTTCAAGACCAGCGTCAGCGGCCACCCGAGCCTCGACGGCGCTCCCGAGGTCAACGACGTGGCCTTCGTGGGTGTCGTGCATCCCGAGCTCGGACCCGGCTTCGACTGCTGGGTCGGCGGCGGCCTGTCGGTGAACCCGATGTTCTCGCAGAAGCTCGGCGTGTGGATCCCGCTCGACGAGGTCGCCGACGTCTGGGAGGGCGTGGCCGGCATCTTCCGCGACTACGGCTACCGCCGCCTGCGCTCGAAGGCACGCCTGAAGTTCCTCGTCGCCGACTGGGGAGTCGAGAAGTTCCGCGAGGTTCTCGAGACCGAGTACCTCAAGCGGGAGCTCGTCCGCAACGAGTCCCCCGCCAAGGCGACACGCTCCAGCGACCACCTCGGCGTGCACGAGCAGAAGGACGGCAAGTTCTACGTCGGTGCGGCGCCGGTGGTCGGCCGTATCCGCGGCGAGGGCCTGCTCGAGCTGGCGAAGATCGTGGAGAAGCACGGTGCCGCCGGCATCCGCCTGACCAGCTTCCAGAAGTTCGTGGTCATCGGCGTCGACGGCGACAAGACCGACGCCCTGGTCTCCGACTTGGCCAAGGTCGGGCTCGAGGCCCCCCCCTCGAACTGGCGCCGCAACACGCTGGCGTGCACCGGCATCGAATTCTGCAAGCTCGCCATCGTCGAGACCAAGCAGCGCGCAGCCGACCTGATCACCGAGCTCGAGAAGCGGATCCCCGATCTCGACACCCCGGTCACGGTCAATGTGAACGGCTGCCCGAACGCCTGCGCCCGCACCCAGGTGGCCGATATCGGCCTCAAGGGCCAGCTGGTTCTGGACGACCACGGGAATCAGGTCGAGGGTTTCCAGGTTCATCTGGGTGGTGGTCTCGGTGAGATCACCGCCTTCGGTCGCAAGTTGCGGGCGCACAAGGTCACCAGCGCCGGGCTCGACGACTATGTCGAGCGGGTGGTGCGCGCGTACCTCGCAGATCGGACCGAGGGCGAGACCTTCGCAGCATGGGTGGAGCGAGCCGACGAGGTTCACCTGCGCGGCGAGACGGACCTTGTGAGCGCGTAGATGACGGCATCAAGCACCACCCTCGCCCGGAATGCACGGGGCTCGGCCATCGAAGGCCGCAGCACCGAGGAGCTCAAGGAGATCGTCCAGAACGTCGGGGCCGAGCTCGAGCTCGCCCCGGCCCACGACATCGTCGAGTGGGCAGTCGCGACGTTCGGTGAGCGCTTCTGCATCACCTCCTCGATGGGTGATGCGGTGCTGGCCCACATCGCGCAGCAGGTGGCGCCGGGCATCGACGTCGTCTTCCTCGACACCGGCTATCACTTCCCCGAGACCATCGGCACCCGCGACGCGGTCGCCGCCACCATGAACGTCAACCTGTTGACGATCACCCCGGTGCAGACGGTCGCCGAGCAGGACGCCGCCTACGGCAAGGACCTGTACGCGCGCGACCCCGATCTGTGCTGCAAGCTCCGCAAGGTTCAGCCGCTCCAGGATTCCCTCGCCAACTACGACGCCTGGGCCACGGGTCTTCGCCGCATGGAGACCTCCAACCGGGTGATCTCGCCGGTCGTCGGCTGGGATGACAAGAAGCAGAAGGTCAAGGTCTCCCCGATCGCCCGGTGGAGCCATGACGACGTCGAGAAGTACATCGCGGACAACGGCGTCCTCGTGAACATGCTGCAGTACGACGGCTACCCGTCGATCGGCTGCTGGCCCTGCACGGCTCGCGTCGCCCCCGGCGACGACCCCCGCTCCGGCCGCTGGGCCGGGCAGAACAAGACGGAATGCGGGATTCATCTCTGAGGGGTGAGTCCCGGGTTCGGAATAGAAAGAAAGGAGACCGCCGATATGACTGCACCTGCGCTCATCGCGCTGGCCCATGGCAGCCGCGACCCACGGTCTTCCGCCACGATCGAGGCACTCGTGAACGAGGTGCGCGCCTTGCGCCCCGACCTTCCGATCGAAGCAGCCTTCCTCGATCTCTCCAAGCCGCTGCTGTCGACCGTCGTCGACCGGCTCGTGCGGAAGGGTCACGAGGAGATCGTGGTCGTCCCGGTGCTGCTCAGCGAGGCCTTCCACGTCAACGTCGACGTGCCCGCGGCCATCGCCGAGCAGTGTGAGCGCCATCCCGGCCTCCAGATCCGGGCAAGCCGGCCCCTCGGGCTGGAGCCCGCGTTCCTCAACGTCCTCGACGCGCGTCTCCGGGCGGCACTCAGCGCGGCCCGGGTCCGCGAGCTCGACGCTCTGGTCCTCGCGGCGGCCGGATCCTCCGATCCGCTTGCCAACCAGGCGGTCGGTCGCCTGGCCCGTGTCTGGGGCCAGCGTCATCACCTGCCCGTGACGGCAGCCTTCGCCTCGGCCGCTCCCCCGGCGGCCGGCGAGGCCGTCCGCGCGTTCCGCGGTGAGGGTCGCCGCCACGTCGCGGTGGCCTCCCTGTTCCTCGCCCCGGGCAGGCTGCTCGATCACGCGACGGAGCTCGCGCTGGAAGCCGGCGCGGTCGCCGTGGCGGAGCCCCTGGGTGCGGACCCGGTGGTCGCGCAGGCGATCCTGGCTCGCTACGCCGTCGGAGCCGTCGAGCTCGTTCCGGTCTAGGACAGCGACCAGAAGTAGCGACTCGTCGGCACCAGATCCAGCCCCTGGTCGGCGCCGAAGGCCGCGACGCTCGTCATCAGCTCGGTGATCCGCCGATTGAGCTCAGCCTCGTCGCCGCCGCTTCCGTAGAACGCGTGCGGGTCGGTCATGCCCTCCATCGGGAAGTGCTCCTCGACGATCGCGGACAGTGTCGGGGACCCCGGCGTGAGCGCCTCCTCGACGACGTTCTGGACGTAGGCCGACGTGTTCTGGGTGCGGATGGCGACGGCGGTGTGCGTCAGCATCCAGTGCCGCATGTAGTCCTCATGACTCATCGACTCGGGCCTGCGCAGCAGCGCGACCTGCGCCATCACGTCGGACCGGGTGCCGTCCGGCATCGGCGCGGGGTCCAGCCGTACCCGCTCGGTGACGCGATACCCATCCGCGTCCGGATCGCCGGCGGCACTCCTCACCGCGTCGACGACCGCCCGCTCGTCGCCGTCCGTCCAGACGAACACCAGCGCTGTGATCGGCTCGCCGGGACCGAAGCGCAGGGCTGGCGCGACGTCGTCGTCATCCACGTTGACCTGGACCGCACTCGCCCCGGCGTCGGCAAGAGCGCGGCGCAGCGCGAGGGCCAGGGCCGCCTCGATGGCCCCGGACCCGTGGAGAGCGAAGATCAGCTTGGTCACGGACGGACGCTAACACCGTGCGACCGGCGAAACTAGAACTTGTTCCAGCCGGGTTCGTCAGAGAACCAGGCGGGCCATCAGGCGATCGACCTCGGCGACGGGATCGCTGGTCAACCCGCCGTGGACCGGGCCCGGCTGGACCACGGTCGACCGCGGCGCTCGCAGGAATCCGAAGCGCACCCCCGCAGGCCGAGCAGCGATGCTCCCGACGGCACCATCCCCGCGACAGACCGCGTCGATGAAGCACAGGTGCGCGTCGAGCGCCTCGTGGTCGATGTCGGCGAAGCTGGCCAGCCGACCGCGGTCGAGGTGATGGGCGGCGGCCAGCACCCCCGCCTCCTCGCAGTAGAGCACCACACCGACGTTGAGGAACTCCTCACGCTCCACCCGCGGCACGCAGCGGAGCACGACGTACTGATACGGAAGCCGGCTCATGCCGCACCTCGGGGCAGCCACGGCCGACCGCCATCGCGACGAGCCGCCAGGAATCGGACATACGCGTCGCGCTGGTCCGAGGCCCGCTCCGCTCCGGGAACCGGGCTCAGCCACTCGTCGGGAACCAGCTCGACCACCGACCTCAGCAGATCGTCGGTGGCAAGGGCGGCCATCTCGGAGTCGACAGCGCGGGCATCGGCCGTCGAGCAGACGTGATCCGCGGCATCCCAGGGCTGGACCGCGAAGCGCTGCGGGTCGGTCAGGACACCCGCACAGGCATGGTGGAAGTAGAGCGCCGCACCTTGTTCGATGAGCCAGACCTCGCCGTGCCACACCAACAGATTGGGATTACGCCATGTGCGATCGACATTCGCGATGAACGCGTCGAACCACAGCAGCTTGGCAGCCAGCTCCTCGCTCACCGGCGTGGTCGAGTCGAAGCCGAACGAGCTCGGCAGGAAGTCGACGCCGAGGTTGAGCCCCAGGCTCGCGGTCAGGAGATCCTGGACCTCCTCGTCGGCCTCGTAGCGCGCGATGGCCGCGTCGACGTCGAGGCCGACCAGCGCGGGCGTGGCGAAGCCGAGCCCGCGCGCGAGCTCACCGGCGATGACCTCGGCGACGAGCACCCGAAGACCCTGACCGGCGCCCCGGAACTTGCACACGTAGGTTCCGAGGTCGTCGGCCTCCATGATCCCCGGCAGCGAGCCTCCCTCGCGCAGGGGCGTCAGGTAGCGGGTGGCGGCCACCACGGGAAGTACGGCGGTCGTCTGCATGGGACGAGCCTAGGGCGTACGTTTCTCTCCATGAGCGAGCCACCGCTGCGGTTGGCGGAGCTGATCGCCTCACTCTCCCTCGCCGTCGACCTCGGGCTGGGTCTGCCGGAGGAGCATGTGCTCCGCCAGACGGTGCTGGCTACCCGCCTCGCTCGCCTCGCCGGGATGGACGCGGAGACCCAGGCCGACACCTTCTACGTGTCACTGCTGGCGTGGGTCGGCTGCATCGCCGACTCCCACGAGCTCGCCGCGTGGTTCGGCGACGACCGACAGATGCGCGCCGACAGCTACCAGGTCGATGGCACGCCCTGGCCGATGATGCAGTTCATGATGAGCCACGTCGGGTCGGGCTCCTCCCCCATCCAACGGCTCACCATGATCGGCCGGTTCCTGGCGGGGGGCTATCAGGACGCGATGGGCAGCTTCATCACCCACTGCCAGACCACCGGCGACATCGCGGAGAGGCTCGGCCTGCGCGCGTCCGTGCGGCGGGCCCTCGGTCAGGCCTTCGAGCGCTGGGATGGCAAGGGCGTCCCCGGCGAGCTGCGGGGGTCGGACCTCGAACCGACGATCCGGATCGTCCAGATCGCCGACGATGCGGAGGTGTTCGCGCGCAACGGTGGACCACGGGCAGCCGTCGACCTGCTGCGCTCGCGCCGGGGAAAGGAGTTCGATCCGCACCTCGTCGATCTCGTCATCGCGCATGCAGAGGCGATCTTCGCGGACCTGTTCGAGGTCGATGCCTGGACGACCGTGATCGAAGGCTGCGCGGCGCTCGATCGCCCGCTCACCGAGCATGAGCTCACTCCGGTGCTGGAGATCCTCGCCGACTACGCCGACCTCAAGTCACCCTGGTACCTGGGCCACTCCCGCGCTGTTGCCCGCCTGGCGCGCAAGGCCGCAGAGGCCTCGGGCCTCGCCGACCCCGATCTGGTGGAGCGGGCGGGTCTGGTGCATCGGCTGGGTGCCACCGGGGTCTCCACGTCGATCTGGAACAAGCCCGGCGCCTGGACCGCGTCGGAGTTCGAGCGGGTGCGCACGGTTCCCTATCTGACCGAGCGGGTGCTGTCGCGTCAGCCGGCGCTCCGACGGATCGGCCAGCTCGGCGCTCTCAGCCATGAGCGCCTCGACGGCTCGGGGTACCCCCGCGGATTGCAGGCCTCGTCGATCCCGGTCGACGCACGATTGCTCGCGGCCGCCGACTTCTATCAGGATCTCTGCGAGGATCGGCCGCGTCGAGCGGCGCTCACGCCGCAAGGGCGCATCTCGGTCACCAACGCCGAGGTCAGCGCGGGACGTCTCGACGCAGCTTGCGTACGGGCCGTTCTCACCGCAGCGGGTCACGCCACTGCGCGGCGGGTTCCGCGGGTCGCGGGGCTCACCGCGCGCGAGGTCGAGGTGCTCACGCTGCTCGTGCGAGGTCTGTCCACCAAGGAGATCGCCCAGCAGCTGACGGTCTCACCGCGGACGGTGACCGCTCATCTTGAGCACATCTATGCCAAGACAGCCACCTCGAGTCGTGGAGCGGCATCGATGTTCGCCCTCAGGCATGGCATCGTCACCGCGGATTAGTGCCCGAAGATCGGATGTTCCTCCGATGCGGCGAGGTCGGTCTCCTTCGTAGAACTGAGTCATGGACACCATGACCGCTCCAGCTCCTCCCTCGTCGTGGCCGATCAGCGGCCGCTTGCTCGACGCGCTCAGTCGTCGTGACTTCCCCGCATTCGAGCGCTGCCTCGCGGACACCGTTCGCCTGCGCGCCCTGGTTCCACCCGGACCGTTCGAGTTGAGCGGCCCTGTCGCCGTCGCCGACAAGTTCCACACCTGGTTCGGCGGGGAGGAGGAGTTCGAGCTGGTCGAGGCGTCCGCCAGCGAGATCGGAACCAAGCAATACCTGCGCTGGCGCATCCGTCTGACCTCACCAGAGTCGGGCCAGAGCCGCACCGCAGAACAGCACGTGTATACGACGGGCCGGGACCGGATCGAGACGATCGACCTGCTCTGCAGCGGCTTTCAGGCAGCGAACGGCGGCGCGCGATGAACCGCGCCGTGGTCAGTCTGACCACCGGTCTCGAGGACGCAGAGCGCTTCACCGTCGCCCTCCTGGTCGCCGTCGGCGCGGCGGAGCAGGGTCGCGAGACACTGATGTTCCTGACCAAGGAAGCCATCCGACTGGCCGTCCCCGGGTATGCCACCGGCGTGGCGTGTGAGGGCTGTCCGGCGCTTCCCGACCTCGTCGCGCGCTACGCCGCGGCGGGCGGCAAGCTCCTGGTCTGCCCTCTGTGCTTCAACGCGCGGCGACTCGACGCCGCAGACCTCGCCCAGAACGCCGCCCTCGGTGGCACCGTCCAGCTGTGGGAGTGGATCGGCGACGACCCGGCGGTCAGCTTCAGCTATTGAGCCGCTCAGCTGGCGAGAGGTCTCGCCAGAGCGGGCGCGGAAGGACAGACTGCCTCTATGACGACGGCCACGGTCACCTGTCCGCTGTGCGAGGCCACCTGCGGCCTGCACGTCGATATCGAGGACGGGCAGGTGCGCCGCGTCCGCGGCAATCCCGACGACCCCTTCTCGCGTGGCTTCATCTGCCCCAAGGGCGCCTCGATCGGATCCCTCCACCACGATCCCGACCGGCTGCACACGCCGATGATCAAGAAGGACGGACGCCACGTTCCGGCCACCTGGGACGAGGCGTTCGCGCTCATCGCCGAACGCCTCCCGACGGTGATCAGCGACCACGGCAACGACGCCGTCGCGGTCTACCTCGGAAACCCTGGGGCACATAACCTCTCTGCCGCGCTCTACAACCGGGTCCTCGTCAAGGCCACGGGCAGCAAAAACATCTACAGCGCCAGCTCGGTCGACCAGATGCCCAAGCACCTCACCGCCGGCTACATGTTCGGGCACCCGCTCACCATCCCCGTGCCCGACGTCGACCACACCGACTACATGCTGCTGCTCGGCGCCAACCCGCTGGTCTCCAACGGCAGCCTGATGACGGCTCCCGACATGCGCGGCCGTCTCAAGGCCGTGCAGCAGCGGGGCGGCCGCGTCGTGGTGGTCGACCCGCGGCGTACGCGGACCGCCGACGTGGCCGACGAGCATCTGGCGATCAGGCCCGGTGCGGATGCGCTCTTCCTGTTCGCCCTCGCGCAGGTCCTGTTCGAGGAGGATCTCGTGACGCTGGGACAGCTCGCGGATCACGTGGCGGGTCTCGAGGACGTACGTGCGCTCGCGAAGCCCTTCAGTCCCGAGGCGGTCAGCGGGCATGCGGGAGTCGCCGCCGAGGACATCCGGCGGATCGCACGCGAGCTCGCCGCCGCTGAGCGCGCCGTCGTCTACGGACGCATCGGCACCACCACGCAGCAGTTCGGCACCTTGAGCAGCTGGCTCGTCGACGTGGTCAACGTGCTCACCGGGAACCTCGATCGACGCGGGGGCGCGATGTTCACCACGGCCGCGGCCGGTCAGGAGAGCACCGGGCGACCCTTCCGGCACGCTCGCTGGCACAGTCGCGTGCGCAACCTGCCGGAGGTCATCGGCGAGCTGCCGGTCGCAACCCTGGTCGACGAGATCGTGACCCCCGGACCGGGCCAGGTGCGCGCACTGATCACCGTCAGCGGGAACCCCTGCGTCTCCACCCCCGACGCCGCCCGGCTCGACGCCGCCCTCGACGAGCTCGACTTCATGGTGGCCCTCGACGTCTACCTCAACGAGACCACCCGCCACGCCGACGTCATCCTCCCGGGTCCCTCTCCCCTGGCCCGGTCCCACTACGACGTGCTGCTGAATCAGTTGGCCGTCCGCAACGTGGCGAATTGGTCGGAGCCGGCTCTCGCCACGGATGTTCCCGAGGAGTGGATCACCATGGTGCGCCTCGCCGCCGTGCTGTTGGGCCAGGGCGCCGACGCCGATGTCGCGGCGCTCGACGACTTCATCGCGGCGGACGTGTGCAAGCGCGGGGGCATCGATCCCGCCCTCGTGGCCGAACGACGCGGCCCCGCCCGCCTGATGGACATCCTGCTGCGCAGCGGGCCCTACAACCTGACGCTCGCGGATCTCGAGGCGACGCCCGACGGACTGGATCTCGGTCCGCTCCAACCCCGGATCCCGGAGGTGCTGTCCACCGCGAGCGGGATGATCGAGCTTGCTCCGGGGGCGGTCGTCGACGATGTGCCGCGCCTGACGCGATGGCTGGACTCGCCCCCGGCCGAGATGGTCCTCATCGGACGCCGCCACCTGAGCTCCAACAACTCCTGGATGCACAACCTCACCACGCTGGTGCGCGGCGAGAATCGCTGCACCGCCTACCTGCACCCCGACGACGCGGCCCGTCTCGCCGTCGAGCAGGGCAGTGACGTGCTGGTCCGCTCCCGCGTCGGCGAGATCCGTCTGCCGGCCGAGATCACCGACTCCATCCGGCCCGGGACCGTGAGCGTGCCCCATGGTTGGGGTCACGGCCAGCCGGGCGCCCAGGCATCGGTGGCGGCCGCGCATCCCGGTGCCAACAGCAACGTCTTGACCGATCCTCTCGACCTCGACGAGCCGAGCGGCACCGCCGTGCTGAACGGCATCCCGGTCACCGTGGAGCCGGTCTGATGCGCGTCCGCGTCACGGCTTGAGCAGCCCGCGCGCGAAGATCACTCCCGACCACGCTGAGAGCGCGGCGGCGAGGGTCCAGACGACGGCCAGGGCAAGTGCCGGATCGGCATCGCCGTGGCCGAGCACACCGATGCGCTCGACCTGGACCAGCCAGAAGACGGGATCCAGGTGGCTCACCCATGCCCATGCCGTCGGCAGTCCGTGGATCGAGTAGAAGACGCCACCGACGAATCCGAGCGGCAGCAGCACGATGGACTCCATCGAGTACACGTGGTCCAACGACTTGGCGAGCGCGCCGGCGATGACGCCGATCTGCGCGGCGACGAGCCAGACGCCCAGCGTCCCGGCGAGCAGCAGGACGGGCCGCGCGATGCTGAGACCACCGACGAGCGGAGAGGCGAGGAGGAAGCACAGACTGCCCACGAGTGCCGCGCGCACGATCCCTCCGCCCACGAGCGCCAGGTTGATCTCCCACCAGCGCAGCGGGCTGGCGAAGACGTCATTGATGTAGCGGTCGCGCCGGGCCTCGAACAGGCTCGTGGTTCCGTTGAAGAACCCGACATTGAGCATCGCCTGGGCGACCAGCCCCGGCACGATGAACCGGCCGTAGGAGACCCCGCCCACGCGGTCGACGTGATGGCCCAGAGCGGACCCGAAGACCACCACGAACAACAGCATCGACAGCACCGGCCCCACCAGCGAGTAGCGCCAGATGTTCAGGAAGCGCAGCACCTCGCGCTCCCACAGCCATCGCAGTGGGCTCCGCTCCGGGCCGAACACGACGGCGGTCATGGGGACACCCCCTCGACGATCGCGCGGTGGTACACCTCGGCGAGCGTCTCCGCCGCGAAGCTGGCGCGGAGCGCGGACGCGGTGCCGGTGGCGATGATCTCCCCCGATCGGAGCAGCGCCACCTCGTCGCACAGCATCTCGGCCTCCTCGAGGTAGTGGGTCGTGAGCAGGATCGTCGTCCCCGCGGCATTGAGGCTCTTTACCAGGCGCCAGATCTCCGTGCGCAGCTCGACGTCCACGCCGGCGGTCGGCTCGTCCAGGATCAGGAGTCGTGGCTGGTGCACCAGCGCGCGAGCCAGGACGAGCCGTCGCTGCATGCCACCGGAGAGCTCATACGCCCGAGCGTTCGCCTTGCCCTCGAGGCGGAAGAGCTCGAGGAGCTCGTCGGCGCGGGCCCGGGCTGCGCGACGCGACGCCCCGTGATAGCCGCCGTGATAGATGAGCATCTGCCGGATGGAGAGGAACCGATCGACGTTGATCTCCTGCTCCGCCAGGCCGACCAGATGCCTGGCCTCCCTGCTCCGGTGATCGAAGCCGAAGATCCTCAGCGTGCCGGCCGTGGGTCGCACGATGGTGCAGACCGAGCCGATCAACGTGGTCTTTCCCGCGCCGTTGGGTCCGAGGAGCCCGAAGAACGCGCCCTCGCGAATCTCCAGATCGAGGTTCGCCACCGCGACGTGTCCGCCCGCGTACTCCTTGCGGAGGCCGCGGACGGACAACGCCGCCGGATCAGGCATTCACCACGACGCGCTCGTCCGCGACGGCGTGGAACTGGTTGGCCGGCTTGGCCAGCCCGTAGTGCTCACGCAGCGTGGTCCCGCGGTAGTCCTCACGGAACAGCCCCCGCGCCCGAAGGATCGGCAGCACGTGCTCGATGAACGCCTCGAGGTCGACGGGCAGCGCCGGCGCCATGATGTTGAACCCATCCGCCGCGCCGCGTTCGAACCAGTCCACGATGATGTCCGCGATCTGCTCCGGAGTTCCGACGGCCGTGAAGTGGCCACGGCCGCCACCGAGCCGAGCGAGGATCTGTCGCACCGTGAGGTTCTCGCGCAACGCCAGATCGATGATCAGGTCGGACCGGCTCTGACTTCCCTCGAGCGTCGGCCGGGCGAGCACCGACTTGGGCAGTGGCCCGTCGAGGTCGAAGTCCGACGGCTCCAGCTCGAACACATGGGCCAGCTGGCCCAGGCCGTATTCGGGTACGCGTGCCTCATCGAACACACGGGCACGCGCTTGGGCCTCCGCCTCCGTGCCGCCGAGGATCGGAACGATCCCGGGCAGCACGACGACGGACTCGGGTCGCCGACCGGCGGCCAACGCTCGCTTCTTGATGTCGCCGTAGAACTCCGCCGCGCTCTCGTAGGTCTGATGCGCGGTGAAGATCGCCTCGGCATGGGTGGCCGCGAACTTTCGGCCATCCTCCGACGAGCCGGCCTGCACCAGCAGCGGGTAGCCCTGCGGCGGCCGCTGGACGTTGAGCGGACCGGCCACGGAGAAGTGCTCGCCGACGTGGTTGATGCGGTGCAGTCGCGAGGGATCCGCATAGCGACCGCTCACCTTGTCCGCCAGCACGGCCTCGTTCTCCCAGCTGTCCCACAGCGCCTTCGCCACCGCGAGGAACTCGTCGGCGCGCGCATAGCGCTCCGCGTGCGAGGGCCGGGTGGTGAGGCCGAAGTTCGCGGCCTCATCCGCTCCGGCCGACGTCACGATGTTCCACCCGGCCCGACCCCCGCTCACGTGGTCGACGGATGCGAGCCGCCGGGCCAGGTTGTAGGGCTCGTTGTAGGTCGACGACACCGTGGCGATGAGACCGATCCGGCTGGTGAACTGCGCCAGCGCGGTCAGCAGCGTCAGGGGCTCGAGCTGGCCGGGCGGGCGGAACTCGCCCGTCCCCATCAGCGCCGGCCCGTCGGCCAGGAAGATCGAGTCGAACCTCGCCTCCTCGGCCAACCGCGCCAACCGGATCCAATGCCCGAGGTCGAAGTCGGCCCGAGGGTTGCTCTCGGGCAGCCGCCAGGCGGCCTCGTGGTGACCCGCCTCCATGAGGAAGGCGTTCAGATGCAGTTCCCTGGTCATGACGCCCTCACTTCACCGACAGCTTGGAGCTGTCGAAGCCGACCGGAAGGATGTTCTGCACGATGTCCTTGATGGACACCACCTTGGAGATCTGACCCGCCTGCACGAACGCGGTCGCCAGACTCTGCTCCGCCGCGATGTCACTCGGCGCGACCGGCACGATCTTGGACTGGAAGGTCTCCAGTACCGAGGTGGCGTCGGCGACCGAGATGCCCTCCTCCTGGGAGATCGCCTGAGCGAACTGCTGCGGGTGCTTGTTCGCCCAAGCGAACTCGGCCGCGAGGCGCTCGAAGACGTCAGTCAACGCCGCCCTGCGGTCGGGGTCGTTCAGGTCCTTCTCCGGTGCGACGTAGTAGGCGCTCGTCTGATCGATCGGCGGGAGGCCCGCGGCGATGATCTTGGCACCACCCTTGACCGCCAGCGCCGCCTGCGGGTTCCAGATCGACCAGGCGTCTACCTTGCCCGACTGGAAGGCACTGGCGCCGGCCGCGGGTGAGAGGAAGTCCAGCTGGACGTCCTTGGGCGAGAGCCCGGCCTGCTTGAGCGCGAGGAGCGCGAGACCGTGGGCGCTGCTGCCCTGCGGAATGGCGATCTTCTTGCCCTTGAGCTGCGCGACCGACGTGATCGGCGAACCCGCGGGCACGATGATGTCCTCGATCGCGAGCTTCGGGTTCAGGTGGTGCGAGACGCCCACGATCTTGAAGCCGTACTCCTTGGCCGCACCGGTGATCGGCGGGACGTCGCCGACCGAGCCGAGATCGATGTCGCCCGAGGCGGCGGCCTGCACCAGCGGCGGACCGTAGCTGAAGTTGGCGAAGTTGACCTTATAGGAGGCGTTCTTGAAGACCCCGGTGAGGGCCGCGAGCTGCTGACTGCCGTCGCCACCGTTGTCGCCGATGGTGAAGGTGTAGCCGCTCCACTTGGAGGTGTCGGCGTGGGCCGACGCCGTCGGCTTGAAGCTGGCCAGCGCGAGGTCGCCGCCGTTGGCCGTCGAGCCGCAGGCCGCGAAGGCGGGCGCGGTAGCGAGGAGCGCCGAGGCGGCGATGACGGTCTTGGTGATGCGTGACATGGGTTTGCTTTCTTTCTCTTGGGAGGGGATCAGTGACGCTGTGCCAGGCCGAGGTCGGTGAGCAGTTGCGAACGCAGCTCCTCCCGAGCGGGACTGGTCTTGCGGTCTTCGGTGGAGAGGTGGACCTCGTAGGACGATCCGATCCGTCCTTCGCTCATCACGAGCACGCGGTCGGCGAGGGCGATCGCCTCAGCGACGTCGTGGGTGACGAGCAACATCGCTGCGCGGTGCTGCTTGCGCAGGTTGCGAACGAGGTCGTGCATGCGGATGCGAGTGATGGCGTCCAACGCCGCGAACGGCTCGTCGAGCAGCACCAGCTCCGGCTCGGCCACCAGCGCTCGGGCGAGAGCGACCCGCTGGGCCTCTCCTCCCGAGAGCTGCTTGGGCCAGGCCCCGGTCCTGTTCTCCAGTCCGACCTCGGCGAGCGCCGCCCGGCCGCGGTCCTCCGCGTCCGGACCTCGGAGTCCGAGCGTGACGTTGGACAGCACTCGCTGCCACGGCAGCAGCCGATCGGCGTGGAAGACGACTGCTCGCCGCTTCGGCACCTCGACCGTTCCGCCGTCCGGACGGTCCAGCCCGGCCAACAGCCGCAGCAACGTGCTCTTGCCACAGCCCGACGGCCCCAGCAGGACCACCAGCTCCTCCGCGCCGATCGTGAGATCGAGCGCGTCCAGAACCGTGCGGTCACCGAACCGTCGCACGACCTTGGTGACGACCGTGTTCACACCCGTCGGCGCGAGCATCGCGGTACTCATCGGGCCTCATAGCTGGGGCGCCAGCGCAGCAGCACCCGCTCGAGGACCCGGACGAACTGATCGGCGAGCAGACCGAGGATCGAGTAGATCACCAGCCCGACGAAGACCTGGTTGGTCTGCAGGTAGGTCTGGCCCTGGGTGATAAGGAAGCCCAGCCCCTGGTCCGCGTTGATCGTCTCTGCCGCGACGAGCGCGAGCACGCTGTAAGCGAGCGAGAACCGCAACCCGACGAGGAATCCGGGAAGCGCACCAGGCACCAGCACGCGCGTGACCAGCCGCCAGGAACCGGCACCGGTGGTGCGCGCCATCTCGATCAGGCGTTGATCCACCCCCCGGATCGCAGAGAACAGGTTGAGGTACATCGGCACGAAGGAGCCGAACGCGATGATGAGCACCTTGGGGAGCTCGTCGATGCCGAACCACACGATCATCACCGGCAGCACCGCCAGCAGCGGAATGGTGTTGAAGATCTGCACCACGCCGTTGAAGACGTATTCGCCGGTGCGCAGCAGGCCGCTGAACACACCGATCAGCACGCCGGCACTGAGCCCGAGGGCCAGCCCGATCGCCGCCCGGCGCAGCGAGACCGCGAGGTCGGGACCGAGCACGCCCTGGTTCCAGAGGGAGACCGCCGTGCTGAAGATCGAGGTCGGTGCCGGAGCGTAGTTGGCCTTCAGCACGCCGGCCTCGGCGAGCACCTGCCAGGTGATTAGGGCGGCGATCGGCGTGGTGTAGATGCCGAGCGGCCAGCTCAAGCGGGCGCGCAGCGCCTTCAGCCGGGTGCTGCCCTCGTGGGTCGGAACGAACGTCTCGCGATCGACCGCACGCCCTTGGGCTCGCGCTGCCCTCCGCGGCGGGCTGAGGGTCAAGGTCGTCATGCCGCCACGACCTCGGGAGTCGCGGTGTAGTGCGAGGCGTCGCCCTTGAGGGAGTAGGACTCCCGACCGTCGATGGCCACCGGGATGTCGCCCGCGACCGTGACGCGCTGCAGGCGTCGAGGCTGGTCGTCGTAGTTGTCGATGGCGTAGTGCTGGGTGATCCGGTTGTCGAAGAGCACCAGCTCGTGGGCCGACCAGTGGTGCCGCAGCACGTTCTCCGGTCGCGTCACGTAGGCCTGCAGCAGGCGCAGGATGTCGCGCGACTCCGTGGTGGAGAGACCCACGATGCGTGACGTGAAGCCCCCGATGTAGAGACCGCGCTCCC
>JBQCJL010000377.1:0-7924 GCA_051952795.1 Marmoricola sp. | reverse complement strand
ACCAGATCCGTGAAGGCGACGTCGATGAACTGGCTCTGGTCGTACTTCGGCCGGGCATCGTGGAAGGCGTGGTAGCTGTGCGACCATAGCTCGAGCTGTGTCCGCCCGATCGTCTCCCCGACATACGTCGTGGAGTGCCCCTCGGTGGTGGCCTCCGACAGGGAGCACGACGAGCCGATGCAGCTCAGCGGCGGCCGGTGCGTGTAGACGATTAGGGCGTCCGGATAGACCGTCATCAGCGCGTCGAGCGCCGTCATGTGCGAGGGGTTCTTCAGCACCCAGCGCTTCTCGGGGTCGTTCAGCCCGATCAGCTGGAGGTTCTGCTTGTGCCGTGCGTAGGCGTCGGTCCAGTCCTGCTTGCGCAGCCATTCCGTGTAGCGCGGCACCTGGGCGAGCGACTCATACGAGTTCGACTTGCCGGTCTGCCGCAGCAGCCGCCAGCACTCCTCGACCGTGGTCGCATCCATGTAGTGGATGCCCATGAATTCGGGGGAGTCCTCGTGATGCGCCGTGAACGCCTGCTGCATGGCGGTGAAGATCGGGTCGGACTCCCAGGTCTCGCGCGGCGGTCGAGGCTGGGGGTACTGGGTCAGCCACATCTCGAGTCCCTGCGCCCCCGGGTCGGCGTGGAGGAGCCGGTGCAGGATCGTCGTTCCGGTCCGCGGCAGACCCATGAGGAAGATCGGCCGCTCGATCGCCACCTCCGCATGCTGGGGGTGCGAGGCGAAGGCGGCCTGGGTCAGCAGGACCCCGACCAGCGCACTCTTCACCTCCGAGCGCTGGAAGTAGTTGCCGCGCGGCGTCAGGCCGGCCTCGGGCGAGGCCAGATCCTCGACCAGGACCCGCAGGCCCTCCTCGTGGAGGTCTCCGCCGAAGTCCGACAAGCCGGTCGTGCGCGATGCAGCCGCGGCGATGTCCTCGTACGATCCGACGTCGGCCCGCTCCCGGGTCATGATGTTGTCGCTCATGCTGCCTCTCCCTGGATCGCGTCGATCAGTCGCTGGGCGGATGCCTCGACTCCGCCGTCAGCAGGCCCGAGGGTCAGATCTGGGTTCGCCGGTCGCTCGTAGGGAGCGTGGATGCCGGTGAAGTCCGCGAGCTCGCCGGCCCGGGCTCGGGCGTACATCCCCTTGGGGTCCCGAGCCTCGCACTGCTCGAGCGGGGTGTCCACGAAGACCTCGACGAACCGCAGGCCCGCCGCCTCGTGCGTCCGTCGAGCTTGGTCGCGCGCTGCCTGATCCGGCGACACGGCGGCGACGAGAACGACCTGGCCGGTGTCCGCCAGCAGCTTGGCCACCTCGCCGAGACGTCGGACGTTCTCGGCCCGATCCTGAGCGGAGAATCCGAGATCCGCGTTGAGCCCGTGGCGCAGGTTGTCGCCGTCGAGCAGGTAGGCGGCGCGTCCGGACGCGGCCAACTGTCGCTCGACCTCGGCCGCGATCGTCGACTTGCCGGATCCCGACAGACCGGTCAGCCAGACCGTCATGCCGATGCCGCTGGGAACCGGCCGAGCCTCGCGGGCGACGGCTCCTTGGTGCCAGACCACGTTCTCGTGCTGCGTGGCGGGCCCGTTGATCATGCCCGCGGCCACGGTGTGTTTGGTCGTCTCGGCGATAAGGATGAACGAACCGGTCTCGCGGCTGCGGCGATACGCGTCGAAGAGCAGCGGCTGTTGGGTGCGCAGCGTGATGCGACCGATCTCGTTGAGCCCGAGCCGACCAGCGTCGTTGTCGCGGTGCAGGGTGTTGACGTCGAGCCGGTACTCCAGGCTCTCGACCGTGGCACGCGTCGAGCGGGTGGTGTGCTGGATCGTGTAGCGGTGGCCGGGCTCCAAGGACGACGCATCGGTCAGCCAGCACACCATCGCGTCGATGTCCTGCCCGACGAACGGTCGGTTCTGCGGTCGGCAGATCAGGTCACCGCGCGCGATGTCGATGTCGTCGGCCAGTTCGACGGTGACCGCCTGACCGGCAGCAGCCTCGTCCAGCTCGATGCCGCCGGGGCCCCAGACCGCGGCGACCTTGGTGGTGCGGCCGACAGGGAGCACGGCCACCTCGTCACCGGGGCGGATCGCGCCACCGGCGATGGTTCCGGCGTAGCCCCGGAAGTCGTGCAGCGAGGTGTCCCGCGACTGATGCGGCCGGATGACGTACTGGACGGGCAGCCGAGTGTCGATCAGGTTGCGATCCGAGGCGATGTGCAGGTCCTCGAGCTGATCGAGCAGCGAGGCCGCGGAGTACCACGGCATCTGTGCGCTGCGCGAGACCACGTTGTCCCCGGTCAAGGCGCTGATCGGGATGAAGGACAGGTCCCGGACCTCGAGCTTGGCGGCGAACTGCTCGAAGTCGGCCCGGATCTCCTCGTAGACGCTCTGGGAGAAGTCGACGAGGTCCATCTTGTTGATGCAGACCATCAGGTGGGGGATGCCGAGGAGGGTCGCGAGGAAGGCGTGCCGGCGCGATTGCTCCAGTACCCCGTTGCGAGCGTCGATGAGGATGATGGCGACGTCCGCGGTGGAGGCGCCGGTGACCATGTTGCGGGTGTACTGGAGGTGCCCCGGGGTGTCCGCGATGATGAACTTCCGCCGGGGGGTCGCGAAGTAGCGGTAGGCCACGTCGATCGTGATGCCCTGCTCGCGCTCGGCGCGCAGGCCGTCGGTCAGCAGAGCGAGATCCGGGGTATCCGATCCGCGCGCCCTGCTGGTCACCTCGACCGCGTCGAGCTGATCGCTGAAGATCGCCTTGGAGTCGTACAGGAGCCGGCCGATCAGCGTCGACTTGCCGTCGTCGACCGATCCCGCGGTCGCGATGCGCAAAAGCTCGCTCATCAGAAGTAGCCCTCCTTCTTGCGATCCTCCATGCCGGCCTCGGAGATCCGGTCGTCGGCTCGGGTGGCACCGCGCTCCGTCAGCCGCGCGGCCGCCACCTCGGCGACGACCTCGGCGGGGGTGGCCGCCGGCGACTCGACACAGCCGGTGCAGGTGGCGTCGCCGACGGTGCGGAACCGCACCATCGCCTCGAACGGGACCTCCTCGGGTCGTGGGCTGATGAAGCGGTTGACGGCCAGCAGCATGCCGTCGCGCTCGACCACCGTCCGCTTGTGCGCGTAGTAGAGCGGCGGCAACTCGATGCCCTCGCGCTCGATGTAGGACCAGATGTCGAGCTCGGTCCAGTTGGACAGCGGGAAGACGCGGATGTTCTCGCCCCGGCGGTGCCGGCCGTTGTAGAGGTTCCAGAGCTCGGGGCGCTGACTGCGCGGGTCCCACTGCCCGAACTCATCGCGGAACGAGAACACCCGCTCCTTGGCGCGGGCCTTCTCCTCGTCCCTCCGGGCGCCCCCGAAGACGACGCCGAAGCCGTTCTCGGAGATGCCGCGCAACAGCGAGGCGGTCTGGAGCCGGTTGCGCGGAGCGCCGTCGTAGTCCTCGCGGGAGCGTCCCGCGTCGATGTCGTCCTGAACGCTGGCGATCACGAGCCGGAGGTCGTACTGCTCGACGACTCGATCGCGGTACTCGATGACCTCGTCGAAGTTCTGGCCGGTGTCCACGTGCATAAGCGGAAACGGGACCGGTGCTGGCCAGAAGGCCTTACGCGCGAGGTGCAGCATCACCACCGAGTCCTTGCCGCCCGAGAACAACAGGGCAGGCCGCTCGGCGGTGGCAGCGACCTCGCGGAAGATGTGCGCCGACTCGGACTCGAGCCGATCGAGATGCGTCTGCTCGCGCACGGCCGTCATCGCTCGAACTTCCAATTCATGTCACAAGACTGACATGAATTAGAGATTAGGTCAACGGAGGCCTAGGTCTCGAGCAGGCGTCTCACGGCGCTCGTGACGACCTCGACGGCTTCCTCGGTGGAGAGCCGCCAGTTGATGACGAGCCGCTCGTAGGTCTCGATGCTCCACAGCACGTCGAGGATCGCGGCGCGGCTCTTGTCGCCGTCCGCGGCTCGGAGCAGCGCATGGATCCGCTCGCGGTCCATGGCGATCACCGCGGGAGGCGGGAGTGATTCCATGGCGCGCGGCGAGAACGTGGCGAGCGAAGTGAAGAGACGCTCGACCACGCCCGGCACGTCGTCGAGGGTGAGGTCCTCGTAGGAGATCGCTGAGTCCTTGTTGAACCTCATCATCACCGCGTCGTGGAGATCGCGCTGGGTGGGGAAGTGGCGGTAGACGGTCCGTTCGCTGACGCCGGCCTCCTCGGCGACCGCCTTGAAGGTGACGTCGGCCCAGTTGCGCGTTCCGACGTTGCGGGCGACCGTGAGCGCGGCCTCCAGCACACGCTCGCGCGCGCTGCCCTCACGGCGCGAGTTGTCGTACTTGCGCGCCTGTCCCTCCGCCATGCGCCGAGCCTAGACCTGCCGTCTCGGCTGGGTGGGGGGCCGATCGGCGACGCAATTCAGGACATCTGCGCGACCGGCGACATATCCGCCTCAGGTTCGCACATGTCCTGAACTGCTGTTTCGCTCACCGGAACAGCGGCGGCAGGTAGCGCACCATCAAGGTCGACCAGGTGAGGTGCGTGAGCGCGGGTGCCTGGATCCCACCGGAGGCCCGCCGCTGCAGACCGAAGAGCGTGCCCATCACGGTGGCGGCCAGGACCAGCGCCGGGTTGCGGGTCGTCGTGGTCGTCAGGGCGTAGGTCGCGGTGGAGGCGAGTGTGGGATTGCGGTCGGCGAACGCCGTGTAGAGGGCGCCGCGGAAGAAGACCTCCTCGCCGATCCCGTTCGCGAGCGTCGTCGCGATGACCCATTTGGTGTCGCCCTGATGGGCGTAGCGCAGGACGTCGGAGACCGCGCGATTCAGAACCGGGATCCGGCGCGAGATCAGGGCGCCGGCATAGAAGACGCCGAAGGCGCCGACCCCGGTCGCCACGGGGGTGACGATCGGCCTGCGGACGGTGGCGTCGCGGCTCTCGATCCATCCCAGATGGAGCGGGCCCGAGGCGGCGCCGCCCACGATCCAGGTGGCGGCGACCGATGCGGTCGAGACATAGAACCGCCGCGAGCCCGGCGGGCTCGACAGGGAGATGCCGAGCATCCCGGCCCCGGCGAGGGTCGTCAGTGCCACCACGCGATGCCGCCGCCGGATCACGGCGGGAGTCTCGGGCACCGGCTCGCCGACGATGTGCGACAGCGGCATCGGGCGGTAGCGCGCCAGTCGCCTGCGGATCGCGTCCGGCGTCACCGCTGCGCCTTCCGCTCGGCGAGGGCCGCGCGCACCGCCTCGTCGTAGCTCATCGGCTCGAGGGGAACGACCTCGTCGATGGAGTGGTCCGTGACCACGACGGTGTTGCACATCGAGTCGATGAGGTTGCGCCCCGAGCGCGTGTCGACGTCGGTCACGAAGGCGAGCCACCAGGAGGAGAGCCGCGGAGTGAGGAGCGGGACCGGCACGATCGGCATCGGCCGGCGCTCGATCGCGGCCACCCGCTTCAGCATGTCCGAGTAGCGCAACACCTCGGGACCGCCGATCTCGAACGTCCGGCCCAGGGCGGCGGGGTGGTCGAGCACGCCGACCAGGTAGGCGATGACGTCGTCGACTGCGATGGGCTGGGTTCGCGTACTGACCCAGCGAGGCGTGACCATCGCCGGCAGGTGCTCCACCAGCTGGCGGGTGATCTCCCAAGAGATGCCGCCATGACCGACCACGATCCCGGCTCGCAGCACCGTGACGGGAACGCCCCGGGCGGCGAGGAGCTTCTCGACCTCGCGCCGACTGCGCAGGTGGGGAGACAGATCGTCGCGGTCGCTGCCCAAGCCGCCCAGGTAGACGATCTGACGCACGCCCGCGGCAGCGGCCGCGGCGCCGAAGGCCTCGGCTGCACGGGCGTCTCGATCCTCGAAGTCCTCGCGGTCGAGTGAGTGCACCAGGTAGTAGGCGTGGGTGCACCCGGCCATCGGCGCCTCGAGACTCTCGGCGTCCGCGACGTCGCCGTGCACCGCTGTGCCCGGCCCGTGGTATCTCTCCGGTCGCCGGGTCATGACCCGTACCTCGCGTCCGGTCTCGGCCAACGCCTCGACCAGCCTGCGCCCGACGAACCCGGTACCGCCGGCGACGAGCACCGGACCGCCCGCGGGCTGGGGTGGCGTGTCGGTCACGAGGCCTCCAAGTGGCGATGTGGGGGGATGGGAAGTGAGGTCGCGACCTCGAGCAGCTCCTCGCGCAGGAGGGCCAGCAGATGGACATGGTCGCTCCGGCCGGCCGGGGGCACGGACAGGTACGACCGGACATAGGCGTTGACCAGGGCGTCTCCGGCTACGGCGGCGTCGTCGGTGTAGCAGAGCGCGAGCCGGTAGGCGCCGTCGCAGGTGGCGTCGTAGAAGGCCATGAAGGTATCGATGTCCTTCCTCATCGCGGGCTCCTCAGCTTCAGGGGGAACGCGAGTCGTGAGCGGCCCGAACTCGTTCCGCGATGGCGTGGGTCGGGCTGCGGGCGCTGATGCCCGAGCTCGCCACCCACCCTGCCGCCGAACGGTCGGCCGTGGTCGGCGTACTCCGCACGACGGTAGACCAGGATCGCGTCACCGACCTCGACCCGGGTCCCGGTGCGCAGCACCGTGCCCTGGCCGGCCGGCGCACCGTTCACGCGCGTGGTACGCCGCGTCGATCGATCGTGCACGACCAGCTCATCGCGCTCGTCGTGGATCACCACGGCATGAGTCTCCTCGAGTCCCGCGATCCGGATGTCGCAGCGCTCGCCGCTCCCGATCGTCGTCACTTCGTTTCGGAGCGGGAAGACCACCTCGGAGTCGAGCCCTTCGAGGGATTCGCCGGAGACCAGGACGAGGCGAGGGTTGCCGCCGCGCCGGGGATCGTGGGTGGTGGTGACGGGACGCCGCGCGGCACCGAAGGTCGGCGCCAGGGGGAGGAGCGTGAACGGCGGCAGCAGGTCATCCGCTGCGATGCCTTCGCCGCGCCGCACGAGTCGAATGACGCCGCGCGCACTGGACATCCTGACGTGGCGTGACCGGGTGAGCCGCCGCTGCCACCAGCCGGGTCGGGTATCTCCGACCTCGAAGAGCTCCACATCGTCCACGTACACGACGAGCGTGGCCCCGGCCTGAGCCAGCGTGGTGGCGAAGGCGCGCAGGGCTCGCGACCCGCGACCGATCTCGGCACGGAGGGGCCCGCTGACGCGGAGCACCATCCTGCGGCCGCTGGCGGTCAGGGTGCCCTCGATGAGTCCGCGTCCGGGGACGTCGGCACTGAAGGTCAGGTCCGCCGACAGGGCGAACGCTTGCGGCTCGGACATCGTCCTCAGGCTCCTACGGCGTTGTCCGTGGTGGTCACGCTGATCGTTCCGTCGAGCTTCCAGATCGCGCGCGGCGCCTCGGGTCCGGTGTCCCGCGGGACCTCGACGGTGAGGTCGACCAGGCGGTAGTTGACCTCGGCCTGACGCCCGGTGAGGAACGACCACATCTCCCGACCCAGGTCGGACCAATCGACGACGCCATCCTCGACTTTGCTCATGCTGTCCATCGCGGTTACCTCCACAGAATGTCGACTCTTACCTAAACAATATGTTTAGGTTATGGTGTGAGCATGGACCACGAAGCCCATGCCGCGCAAGCCCCCGGCACTGCCGTGTTGACCATCGGCGATCTCGCGCAGCGGACGGGTCTCAGCCCGGCGGTCCTACGGATGTGGGAGACGCGCTACGGCTTTCCGGAGCCGACCCGACTCGCCAGCGGGCATCGTCGCTACAGCGACGCGGACGTGGCGCTGGTCCAGCAGGTGCTGCGTCGCAAGGAGGCTGGTCTACGCCTCGAGGTGGCCATCGCCGAGGCTGCGGCCACGCGTCCGCCGGAGAGCCCCTCGGTCTTCGCGGAGCTTCGGCGGCGGCATCCGGGGCTGGCCGTCCACCGCCTGCGCAAGTCGACCCTCATCGCGCTCTCCTGGGCCATCGAGGACGAGTGCTGCGCGAA
>JBQCJL010000376.1:0-3521 GCA_051952795.1 Marmoricola sp. | reverse complement strand
ACTCGTTCTCGCCACCGCTGGAGAAGCCGTCGTACTCCTCGGGCACCGACATGCCGAAGACGCCGAGCTCGGCGAGGCCCTGGATGAGCTCCTCGGGGATGTCGCCGTTGGAGCGGTGGACGCCCTCGGCGAGGGGCTTGATCTTCTCCTCGGCGAACTTGCGGAAGACGTCCTGCACCGGGATGAAGTCCTCGTCCAGGTGGCGCGGACCGTCCTCGAGCGCCAGGCCCGCGAGGAACGCCGGGTCGCGGTAGGTGGCGGCGAAGCCGTGCGCCGCGTCGAGGGCGCCCGTGCTGATTCCCCACAGCTCCTCGCGGCCGAGCAGGCGCGCGGAGACGTCGGCGATGACGTCGGCGATGAAGGCGACGGTCAGCTGCGCCTCGACGTCGCCCTTGGCGGCGTAGGCGAGCATCGACTCGCCGGCGCGTACGGCGGCAGCCGCATGGGCCAGGTCGTAGGCCAGAACCTGCTGGTCGTCGATCGAGCCTTCGGCGAGCTTCGCGGTACCGCTTGCGACGACGGAGTGGGCAACGTCGAGGGCCGCTTTCGCGGCGTCAAGGTCAACAGCCATAGTGCCGAACTCTACCGACGGGTAGTCAAGGGTGCGAAAACGCGGTGAGCGTTAGACGCCGCCGTAACCCAGGTCACGAGCGGTCTGCTTGGCCGCCTCGGTGACCGGGACCGCCACCACGGCGGTGCCGTAGGCGCAGATCTCGGTCCACACGTCCCCCATCTCGGAGGTGTCGAAGCGCATCGCGATCACCGCGTTGCCGCCACGCTCACGGGCAGCGTCGAGCATGCGCCCCATGACCTCGTTGCGGCTGTTCATGAGGTTGGCGGTCATGCCCTTGAGCTCGCCGCCGACGAGCGCCTTGAAGCCGGCACCCATCTGGGAGAAGGCATTGCGTGAGCGGACGGTGAGGCCGAAGACCTCGCCACAGACCCGCTGGATCTCCCAGCCGGGGATGTCATTCGACGTAACGACGAGCATCGGCTCTCCTGACCGTGATCTGAGCGGACCCCAGCGCCGCTCGACGCCCCGTGATCGTATCTCCCGGGCGACGGCTCGCGCTGCCGTTAGGCTGATCCTCCGTGATCGTCGCTTCGCTCCTCAACGAGTTCTCGGCCACTCGGTCAGACGAGCAAGCTCGCCCGACTCTCGATAGCCTCGACTCGTGAGCACCGCGCCGACCCGAGTCTTCGTCGCACGACTCTCCGGGCTGGCCGTCTTCGATCCACAGGGCGAGCAGGTCGGGAAGGTCCGCGACGTCGTGGTGGTCCGACGCACCGGCAATGCCGCCCCGCGCGCGGTCGGCCTGGTCGTCGAGGTGTTCGGGCGCCGTCGCGTCTTCGCCCCGATGACGCGGGTGACCACGATCGACGCCGGGAACGTCATCATCACCGGCCTGCTCAACATGCGCCGCTTCGAGCAGCGCACGACCGAGACTCTGGTGATCGCCCAGCTCTTCGACCGCAGGGTCACCCTCCCCTCCGGTGAGCAGGGCGTCGTCTTCGATATCGCCCTCGAACAGCAGCGCAGCCGCGACTGGGTCATCTCCCGCGTCGCGGTCGCGGTGGGAGGCGGTGGCTTCCGGCGCAAGCCCCAGACCCACGTGGTGCCCTGGGACCAGGTCGAGGGACTCCAGAACGAGGGGAAGCACGACGGCGCCGCACACCTGATGGCCTCGCTGGCCGACCTCAAGCCGGCCGACGTCGCCCACGTGATCAACGACCTGGATGACGAGCGCCGCAGCGAGGTCATCGAGGCCATGGACGACGAGACGCTCGCCGAGGTCCTCGAGGAGCTGCCCGAGGAGGATCAGGTCGAGATCCTCGGTCACCTCGACGTCGAACGCGCGGCCGACGTCCTCGAGGAGATGTCGCCCGACGACGCCGCCGACCTGATCGCGGACCTGCCGCCCGAGACTGCCCAGCGCCTCCTCGGTCTCATGGAGCCCGACGAGGCCGAGGACGTCCGCCGACTGCTGAGCTACGGCGAGCAGACCGCCGGCGGCATGATGACGCCAGAGCCCGTCATCGTGTCCCCCGATGCGACCATCGCCGACGCACTGGCCCGTGCTCGCAACGAGGACCTGACACCGTCGTTGGCGGCCATGGTCTACGTCTGCCGAGCTCCCCTGGAGACGCCGACCGGACGGTTCCTCGGCATCGCGCACATCCAACGGCTCCTGCGCGAGCCTCCCTCGACCCTGGTCGCCGGCGCGCTGGACACCATGACCACGCCGCTGCGACCGGAGGCGACCGTCGAGGAGGTCGCCATGTTCATGGCGACCTACAACCTGGTCGCCGCCCCCGTCGTCGACGAGAACAACCACCTGCTCGGCGTCGTCACCGTGGACGACCTCCTCGACCACCTGCTGCCCGAGGGCTGGCGTGACCACGGGGTAGGCAAGAGCTGATGGCGCGCGCAGACGAGCGGGACAGCCGCCTCGAGACACCGCGACAGCTCGGGCGTCGGCTGCGCCCGGAGCGCCGCAACACCGAGGACAGCTTCGGAATCTTCGCCGAGCAGTTCGCGCGCTTCATGGGCACGGCGCGCTTCCTGATCTACATGACGATGTTCATCGTCGTCTGGCTGGTCTGGAACGCGGCCACTCCGAGCCGCCTGCACTTCGACGGCTACCCCTTCATCTTCCTGACGCTGATCCTCAGCCTCCAGGCCTCCTATGCCGCGCCGCTGATCCTGTTGGCGCAGAACCGTCAGGAGGACCGGGACCGCGTCGTCGCCGAGCAGGACCGCCAGGTGGCGACCTCCGCGCGTGCCGACATGGAGTTCCTCGCACGCGAGATGGCTTCGCTGCGGATGGCGCTCGGCGAGGTCGCCACCCGCGACTTCGTGCGGTCGGAGCTCAAGGCGCTCCTCGCCGACCTGGAAGAGCGGGAACAGCCCGTCCAGGCCGGCGAGGCCGACAGCTAGCTGATCGGGCTCAGCCACCCGACCCGGGGGCTGCCCCAGCCGGTCTCGGTGTCCCAACCGGAACCCACGCTCAGCGACGTCGTGGCGCCATTGAAGGTGCGCACCGTGTACCGGTAGCCACCGGTGGCGTCCACCCCGTTGGCGAAGTCGACCCGGATGTTGCCCAGGTCGACGCCCTCGCCGGTCACGTCGTGGAAGCCGGAGTGGTCGCCGTAGATGACCGGGTTCAGCAGACCCAGACCGCGTCCGCCCGACGCCTGGATCTTCAGCGCCGTCATGCCCGCGAACAACGGCGAGGCGAGGCTGGTGCCGCCGATCCGGAAGGTGTCGTACTGGGCGCCCGTCGGGAACGACTGCGTCTGGCCGATCAGCATGCCCGTGGTCGGGTCACCGTCCATCGCGACGTCCGGCACGGCCCGGCCGTGGCTCGGGTCGGGGATTCCCGCCGCCGTCTGATAGCCCGGCTCGGCGAAATGCGTCGAGTACCCGCCGCCGCCGCCGGAGACGAACGACGTCGCCCAGGTCCACGAGGACTGGTCCGCGCTCAGGCTGTACTTCGAGGTTTGCCATCCGGTCTCGCCCT
>JBQCJL010000375.1:0-2405 GCA_051952795.1 Marmoricola sp. | reverse complement strand
CGGCGACCTCCGACATCGGGTAGAGCAGGGGCAGGCCCCCGGACGGAAGCTGGACGGTCTCGTAGGCGATGCCCGTGACCTTGCGCTGGATCAGCTCCTCGGTCAGGGGCTTGTCGGCCGCCAGGTGGAGGTAGGTGAAGAGGGTGAGGCCCTCGCGCAGGCGGTGGTACTCCTCCGTGATCGGCTCCTTGACCTTCAGCACCATCTCCGCGGTGCCCCAGACGTCATCGGCGTCGTCGATCATGGTGGCCCCGGCGGCGACGTACTCCTCGTCGCCGATCTGGGACCCGAGCCCGGCGCCGCGTTCGACGAAGACCTCGTGACCGTGCGCGGTCAGCTCATGCACGCCCACCGGGGTGAGGGCGACCCGGTACTCGTTGTTCTTGACTTCCTTGGGGACTCCGACGCGCACCGTCCACTCCTCTAACTCTCGTCGAGTGCTCCTCGACATTTGAGCACCTGATAGGCCAGCACCGCCATGGCGACGGGACCCTGCCGTACGCGGCCGGACAGCACCGCCTCCTGCAACTCCTCCAGCGGAACCCAGAAGCGCTCGAGTTCGGCCTCCTCGTGCTGCATGGCGAAGTCACCGCGCTCGGCCGGGCTGAGGCCGGTGGCCAGGTAGAGGTGGTGCACCTCCTGGCTGATGCCGGCCGAGGGATACACGCTGAGCAGGTGTCGCCAGTGCTCGGCCTGGAGCTCGGCCTCCTCACGCAGCTCGCGCTTGGCGGTCTCGACGGGATCCTCCCCCGGCACATCGAGCACGCCGGCAGGGAGCTCGACCATCCTCGACAGGGCGTTGTGGCGGTACTGCCGGATGCAGCAGGCCCGCTCCTCCTCGTCGAGGGCGAGCACGAGGACGGCTCCCGGGTGCTCGATCACCAGGCGGCGGAAGACGTCGTCGGGGTGACCGGGGCGGGAGAGGAAGTCCTCCCGCACACCGAGGATCCAGTCGTCGTGATGGACGTCCCGGGAGTGGGACACCGGCCAACTGGCAGGCTCGTCCCGCAGATCGTCGGTCACGGGACGACCTAGTCCTCGTCCGCGGGCGCCCGGCGCAGACCCGACTCGTCGATCGGGAAGCGCAGCTCACGCTGCCGCTCGAGCGCGGCACCCATGAGGCCCGCGAAGAGCGGGTGCGGGCGGGTGGGACGCGACCGCAGCTCCGGGTGCGCCTGCGTGGAGACGTAGTAGGGGTGCACGTCGGCCGGCAGCTCCACGAACTCGACGAGGTCGAGGTCGGGGTTCACGCCGGAGAACACCAGACCCGCCTCCTCCAGCTGGGTACGGTAGGCGTTGTTGACCTCGTAGCGGTGGCGGTGCCGCTCCTCGACCTTGTCCGATCCGTAAGCGGCCTGGACGACCGTCCCCGGCTTGAGCGCCGCCGGGTACAGCCCCAACCGCATGGTGCCACCGAGGTCGCCGGCACCTCCGACGAAGGCTTCCTGCTCGGCCATCGTGGCGATCACCGGGACGGAGGCCTCCGGGTCGAACTCCGTGGAGGCGGCACCCTCCAGACCGGCCACGTTGCGGGCGTACTCGATGACCATGCACTGGAGGCCCAGGCACAGACCGAGGGTCGGAATGCCGTGTGTCCGCGCATACGTGAGCGCCCCGAGCTTGCCCTCGAGCCCGCGGATGCCGAAGCCGCCGGGCACGCAGATCGCGTCCACCTCGGCCAGCCGACGAGCCGCCCCCTCGGGCGTCGCGCACTCATCGGACGGAATCCATTCGACGATGACCTTGGCCGAGTGGGCGAAGCCACCGGCGCGCAGCGCCTCCACCACCGAGAGATAGGCATCCGGCAGGTCGATGTACTTGCCGACCAGCCCGACGGTGAGCTCCTCGTCCGGGTGGTGCACCTTGCGGAGCAGGTCGTCCCAGAGCGTCCAGTCGACGTCGCGGAACGGCAGGTTGAGACGCCGCACGACGTAGGCGTCCAGCCCCTCCTTGTGCAGCACCTTCGGGATGTCGTAGATCGAGGGCGCGTCGGCCGCGGTCACGACGGCGTCCCTGTCGACGTCACACATGAGCGAGATCTTGCGCTTGACCGAGTCCGGGATGAGGCGGTCGGCGCGACAGACGATGGCGTCCGGCTGGATACCGATGGACCGCAACGCCGCCACCGAGTGCTGGGTGGGCTTGGTCTTGAGCTCGCCGGACGGGCCGATCCACGGCACCAGCGACACGTGCAGGAAGAAGACGTTCTCCCGGCCGCCGTCGTGGCGCACCTGACGCGCGGCCTCGAGGAACGGCAGCGACTCGATGTCGCCCACGGTGCCGCCGATCTCGGTGATGACGACGTCAGGGGGCTCGGCGCCGCCGATCGGCTCCCCCATCGCACGGATCCGCCGTTTGATCTCGTCGGTGATGTGCGGGATGACCTGCACGGTGTCGCCGAGGTA
>JBQCJL010000374.1:0-4222 GCA_051952795.1 Marmoricola sp. | reverse complement strand
AGGACTTCGAGCCCGAGACGCCCAAGAGCATCCCGATCCTCGCGAAAATGATGATGAACTCGAGGAACCCGACGCGCGAATCGACGAAGTCACGCACAAAGCGCTTGACCGGGCCCTGGTCGCGGGCGGGCAAATAGCGGTCGTCACCCGTGCGCATGGCCTCACGCACCTTTGCGGCATTTCCGGTCCGCTGCTCGCGGGACCGCGACTTCGGATCCTTCACCGACTTGGCGCGCTGCTTGGCGGCGGCCTCGGCTTCCTTGCGCGTCGGCGTCGGACGGCCCTTGCCGTCGGCCTTCGCGGTCTCGGCGGGCGCCGGCTCGGGGGAGTTCTTGCGTGTGAACACTGGGTGTTTCCGTTTCGTCTGGGGCCGAGCGGGAGCCTATCTCCTAGGAGCCAACCACGGCTTTTGCCCCTAGGGTTGACTTGTTTCGTACGTGAGTGCCGTTCCGGGAGGCGAAGACCGACATGAGCATGATGAAGCGGATGGGGACGATCTTCCGCGCCAAGGCCAACAAGGCGTTGGACAAGGCTGAAGATCCCCGCGAGATGCTCGACTACAGCTATCAGAAGCAGCTCGAGATGCTGACCAAGGTCAAGCGCGGGGTAGCCGACGTCGCCACGAGCCGCAAGCGCCTCGAGCTCCAGATCTCATCCCTGCAGGCCCAGGCCGACAAGCTCAGCGGTCAGGCCGAGCAGGCGTTGACCGCCGGTCGCGAGGACCTCGCGCGGGAGGCTCTGACCCGCAAGGCCGGGATCGCCACCCAGATCAGCGACCTCCAGGGCCAGGAGGCTCAGCTCCAGGCCGAGGAGGAGAAGCTCGTCGTCGCGTCCCAGCGACTGCAGGCCAAGGTCGAGAGCTTCCGCACGCAGAAGGAGACCATCAAGGCCACCTACACGGCGGCCGAGGCGACCACCCGGATCAATGAGGCGTTCAGTGGCATCTCCGAGGAGATGGGCGACGTCGGGATGACTATTCAGCGTGCGCAGGACAAGACGGCTCAGATGCAGGCCCGCGCGGGCGCCATCGACGAGCTGATGGCCTCGGGCGCCCTCGACGACGTCACGTCGACCAGCGGTGGCGACGACATCCAGCGCGAGCTGGATGCCATCGGGGCATCGTCCTCCGTCGACAGCGAGCTGGCCGCTCTGAAGGCGAAGGTCGCGCCGCAGCTGCCGGCGGCCGAGGGAGGTGCGTCGGCGTGATCGTGCGCATCCTGAGTGAGGGTCAGTACGACGTTCCGGACGCCGAGGTCGACGGTCTCAACGCACTCGACGATGCGGTGCACTCCGCCATCGACAGCGGCGACGCCGTGGAGTTCACCAACGCGCTGGGGGCGCTGCTCGATGCGGTGCGCCAGGTCGGCGGCCCGGTGAACGACGAGGACATCATCGCCTCCGACGCGATCCTTCCCCCGGCGGATGCCACGATCGACGACGCCAAGGAGCTTCTTCAGCCCGACGGGCTGATCCCCGGCTGATCAGTCCTTCGCGACGGCCGGCAGGTCGAGCATCCGCTGCAGCGCCACCTTCGCCTCGGCCTGTGTCTGTGGGTCGACCTCGATCACGTTGACGGTCTGCCCTGCCACCAGGGACTCCAGCGCCCACACCAGGTGGGGCAGGTCGATGCGGTTCATCGTCGAGCAGTAGCAGACGGACCGGTCCAGGAACGAGATCCGCTTGTCGGGGTGCTGGTCCGCGAGTCGCTTGACCAGATTGAGCTCGGTGCCGACCGCCCACGACGAGCCGTCCGGCGCCGCCTCGATCATCTTGATGATGTACTCCGTCGACCCGACGTAGTCCGCCCGGGTGACGACGTCGTGGTTGCACTCCGGGTGAACCAGGATGTTGACCTCGGGGTCACGCGCGCGCAGCTCGTCGATGACGTCGGCAGAGAATCGGCCGTGCACGGAGCAGTGACCCTTCCAGAGAATCATCCGAGCTCCGGCGAGCTCCTCGGCCGTCAAACCGCCCGAGGGCAGCAGCGGGTTCCAGACCACGCATTCGTCCAGCCCGATGCCCAGCTGCAGGACCGCCGTGTTGCGGCCGAGGTGCTGGTCGGGGAGGAACAGGACCTTGGTGTCCTCGCCCTTCTGCTCGAAGGCCCATCGCAGAGCGACCTCGGCGTTCGAGGAGGTGCACACCGCACCGCCGTTGCGTCCGCAGAAGGCCTTGATGTCCGCCGAGGAGTTCATGTAGGTGATCGGCACGACGGCATCGGCCACGCCCGCGTCGGTGAGGGCCTGCCAGGCATCCTCGACCTGACGCAGCCGCGCCATGTCGGCCATCGAGCAGCCGGCCGCGAGATCGGGGAGGACCACTTGCTGGTCGTCGCTCGTGAGGATGTCCGCGGACTCGGCCATGAAGTGGACGCCACAGAAGACGATGTACTCGGCTTCCGGACGGGCGGCCGCGTCGCGGGCGAGCTTGAAGGAGTCGCCGGTGACGTCGGCGAACTGGATGACCTCGTCGCGCTGGTAGTGGTGGCCGAGGATGAACACGCGATCCCCGAGGGCTGCCTTGGCGGCCTCGGCTCGTGCGACCAGATCCGGATCCGAGGCGGGCGGAAGGTCGCCCGGGCACTCGACGCCGCGCTCGGCGTCGAGGTCCTTCCCTCGACCGAGGGGAAGCAGCGGAAGGTCCACCATCGTCATGTCCCCAGTCTTTCACGCGGTCGTGCGCCATGCTGGGTCGGTGCGCGTCGTGATCGCTCCGGACAAGTTCGCCGGAACCCTGACCGCCGTCGAGGCCGCGCGGGCGATCGCCGAGGGGTGGGCCAGACATGCCCCGCTCGACGCGTTGCACTGCCTGCCGCTCTCCGACGGCGGGCCAGGCTTCGTGGACACCCTGCATGGCGTGCTCGGCGGTGAGCTCCTGGCGGTGGCGACCGCCACAGTCGCCGACTGGGACACGCAGTACGACGCCGTCCCCGCCACGCTGTTGCAGTCGGGAGACACGATCTACATCGAGTCCGCGCAGGTCGTCGGACTGGAGGTCGCGGGGGAGTCGGACCCTCAGCGCCGCAGCTCGCTGGGCGTCGGCGTGCTGATCGCCCACGCACTGGAGATCGGCGTGCGCCGCATCGTGGTGGGCGTCGGTGGAACCAGCACGACGGACGGTGGAGCGGGCCTGTTGGCCGCGCTGGGTGCCACCGCCAGGGGTGCGGACCTCGACGACGGTCCCGCCGCGATGCGAGGCCTCGAGGACGTCGACATCTCGGCGGTCCGCGAGCTGATCGCCGGCATCGACCTGGTTGTGGCGACCGACGTCGACATCCCCTTGACCGGGCTCTTCGGAGCCACCCGCACCTTCGGGCCCCAGAAGGGCCTGGCGGAGGCGGACCTGCCCTGGATCGACGGTGTGCTCGAGCGGTTCGCCGCTCTCACCGACCGCAAGGCGGCGCTGGAGCCGGGCGCTGGCGCCGGGGGAGGGATCGGATTCGCTCTGATCGCTCTCGGCGCCACCCGGCGGTCCGGCATCGACCTGATCGCGGAGGCCAGCGGGCTGACCACGGCCCTGGAATCGGCCGATCTGGCCATCACCGGGGAGGGGGCGTTCGACGTGACCTCCCGGGCGGGCAAGGTCCCGCACGGCGTCGCGGCCGCGGCGCAGGCGGCGGCGGTGCCGTGCATCGTGCTCGCGGGACGCGTCGACATCGGCGCCCGGGAGATGCGCACCTTGGGCGTGGAATCGGCGTATTCGATGAGCGAGCTGTTCGGGCCGGAGCTCGCACTCGGCCGCCCGTCGGACACTCTCGCGGACCTGGCCGAGAGGGTCGCTCGCAGCTGGTCCAGCCCCGGAGCGCGCGGCGGCGAGAGTGCACGGGAATAACCATCCGTGTGCGACCATTGAACGTAGCAACAACCAGAAACTTCTCAGAGGAGTACACATGAGCGACGCATGCTGCGGTGGCGGCCACAGCCACGGTGCCCCCGAGGCGAGCGCGGCTGTTCCGGCCGGGACGGTCGCGACCGGCGTCCGTACCGACCAGATCAACGTCACCGACCAGGCGGTCTCGAAGGTTCGCGCCCTGCTCGAGCAGGAGGGTCGTGACGACCTGCAGCTGCGCATCGCGGTTCAGCCCGGCGGTTGCTCGGGTCTGCGCTACCAGCTGTT
Source organism: Marmoricola sp. (assembly GCA_051952795.1). GTDB lineage: Bacteria > Actinomycetota > Actinomycetes > Propionibacteriales > Nocardioidaceae > Marmoricola. The sequence goes on along the minus strand of JBQCJL010000374.1, from coordinate 106 downwards.
CTTCGACGAGCGCAGCCTCGACGGCGACGTGGTGACCGACTTCGACGGCGTCGGCGTGGTCGTCGACCGGATGAGCGTTCCCTACCTCAACGGCGCGACCATCGAC